>JAWAJM010000011.1:0-10017 GCA_038996625.1 Candidatus Aenigmatarchaeota archaeon | reverse complement strand
TTGGTCTATATGTAGTAAGAGTTGAAGCATGTGATTTGTCTGGAAATTGCATGAGTGAAAATAAGACAATAGAAATTTATCCAACTGCCATATTTGCAGGTTACATGTTAGATTATGAAAGTTTGGCTAAAAAACCAATTTTTGCTAGATTTATTTTCTTCGATTTAGATGGAAAGGCTAGATTTAACTTAACTAATAACGGTACGACAGGAGAATACAATTATACTATTGATGCCAAAAGCTACAATATATTATTAAAGATAGAGAATGGTACATTTAATCCGTCAATATACTTAGAAAATGTCCCAATATTAACACATTGGTTTAACCCAATCATTGTTGGTAATCCACCTAAGGCTAGAATAACATTATCGGCTCTAAAAGCAGTATATGTAGATACAATGCTTAACTATACGAACGCAAGCATAATATTTGACTTTTCTGATTGTGCAAATCAAGCTTGTGGTTTACCAATATATAATCCAAACTCTTTGGGAATTTATAAATATTTTGGTAATTGGACACCAGGAATTAGTAGTGCTATAAATACGAATTGGAGAAGAATAACGAACTTAAATGGTGATAATTCTGATGGAAGTGTAGATATAAGAAGCTTAACAGTTTCTGCCAAATTGAATGATGTTAGAGGATTGTACATTTTGGCTGAATTTATTTGTGGTAATGGAGAATGTGAAACAAGCTTTGGTGAGAGTAGCTCTAATTGTCCATTAGATTGCCCATCAATACCAGGTGCAGGAGCAGGTGGCGGAGCTGGAGGAGGGGCAGGACCTGGTGCAGGCGGCCCTGGTATGGGAGGTCTTCCTATAGGAGGTCCAGGAGGCGGTTTAGGTATAGGAATCCCACCATTAAATATAAGTTTACCAAATATTTCTCTACCTAACATAACGATGCCAAATGTTTCTAGAGCACCTGTAGAATTTAAAGCGACAGTAATCGATTTGTCTGTTTATCCAATGGAAGAAAAAATATTTTCAGTTGATGTAACTAATCACTTAGAAAATGATGTTGAAGTTAGCATATCTATTGAAGGACCTGCGGCTTCCATAGTTACTTCGCAAACACCAAAGTTATATGTGAATGCAAGATCTTTAGCTTCAGCAACCTTTAGAGTTTTTGCTTCAACATCTATAGCACCTGGTATATATACAGGAAATATAGTATTGCAATCAGGAAATATAACTCATAGATTGCCAGTAACAATTAAAGTTAATCCAGTTATAGAACCATTACTAGACGTAAAAACAAAAATACTTACAAAAACAGTAGGGCCAGGCAAAGATTTGTTGTTTGAAGTTACTTTGATAAACATGGGTCAAACTCCAAGTGTAGAAGATATAACAGTTACTTATACTGTTAGAACTCTTAATGAACCATATAAAATAATAGCTCAATCAAAAGAGACTCTAGCTGTTGTTAATACTTTAACATACACTAGAAAAATAACCATACCAGAAAACACTCCACAAGATTCATATTTGCTAATTGTTAATGCTAGCTATTGGTATGGCAAAAAATACGCTATGGCAGCAGATAGCTTTGAAGTTAGCGAGTTGCCAGCACCCGTTTTAATGTTAAAAGCAATATTTACAAATTGGTTGACTTATTTGATTTTAACTGTAATGCTGCCAATAGGTTATGTTGGAATGAGGTTATATGGAATATATAGAATGAAACAGTTAGCTAAAAAGAGATATGTAGCACCAATTGATTTCAAAGCCTTGCCACAACCAGGACCTAATTCTATAGAAGTTGGTAAGATAGCAGAAACGGATGTTAAAGCGTATATTGATATGAGTCAATTGTTAATGCACACAATAGCTGCCGGAGGTTCAGGTTCAGGTAAAACAATTTCTGCAATGGTAATAGCTGAAGAACTTTTGAAGAGAAAGATTCCAGTTATAGTCTTTGATCCAACAGCACAATGGACAGGCTTTATTAAACCGAATAGAGTTAAGCAACTATTAGATTACTATCCAAAATTCGGATTAAAACCCACAGATGCTAGAAGCTTTAAGACAAATATAGTTGTGGTTGAAGATCCAAACATGGAAATAGATATTAAGAAATACATGATTCCAGGTGAGATAACAGTTTTTGTTATGAATAGATTGAAACCAGAACAATTAGATTCATTTGTGAGAAGAAGCGTTCAAGCTATATTTGATATGAGACCACCAGAATCAAAAGAGGTTAAATTACTATTAGTTTATGACGAGGTTCATAGACTTTTGCCTAAGTATGGTGGTAAAGGAGGCTACGTTGCAATAGAAAGAGCAGTAAGAGAGTTTAGAAAGTGGGGTATTGGTGTATTTTTGATTTCGCAAGTTTTGCTAGACTTTAAAGCTGCAGTTAGAGCTAACATAGCAAACGAAATTCAGTTGAGAACTAGATATGAAGGTGATATAGGAAGAGTTAAGTCTAAATATGGACAAGAGTATGCAGATAAAATAACTAAGCTTGTTATAGGTACAGGTTTGTTCCAAAACCCAGAATATAATCATGGTAAGCCATGGTTTATTAGCTTTAGGCCAATATTACACTCTCCATTTGCTTTAACCGATGATGAAATTAATCAATATGTAAATCTAAATAAGAAAATAGAGGAAATAGGTAGTAGAATAGCTGAGCTAAAGAAGAGGGGCATAGATACGTACGATTTAGAGGTAGAACTAAACATAGCTAAAGATAAGCTTAAGACAGGAGCTTTCAAGATGGTGGAGACATACTTACAGTCACTAGAGGAAAGATTAAGAAAGGTGAGTTTGTAATATGGATGAAAGAGAAAGGAAGAATTTAGAAAAAGAGAGAGAAGACATATTACTATTAATTAAACAGCTAGAAGAAGAGCATTCTAAGGCGAATATAACGGATCAAGTTTATAACGAAATGAAAGAAAAATATGAGAAGAGGTTAAAAGAGATTAACAAAAAGTTGGGTATTAAAGAAGAAAAGAAAGATGGCGGAGGACTTTTTTCTAAGTTGTTTAAGAAAAAGAAGGAAGAATCAAAAGAAGTTGGAAATCAAGCAAATCAAGAAGAAGGCCCAGTTTTCATTGATCCTATGAACCCCCAACAGGCATCAGTTGAAGAAGAAAATAAATTAGATAACATAGAAGTTGAAAAGGACGTTTCTGAAAAGGTTTCTATAGAGTTAGAAAGAATAAGGGCCTT
This sequence comes from Candidatus Aenigmatarchaeota archaeon, assembly GCA_038996625.1. Taxonomy (GTDB): domain Archaea; phylum Aenigmatarchaeota; class Aenigmatarchaeia; order CG10238-14; family SpSt-28; genus SpSt-28. Next base: position 6,826 of record JAWAJM010000011.1, on the reverse strand, counting down.
TATAGATTCTCTAAAGGATATGAATAAATCTTTAGGAGAACAAATTAGAATGTTGTCTGAAAGTATAGGAGAAGTAAGATCGGCAACATTTCAAGTTGATGCGGCTCTAAAAGAAATAGAAGTAAAAGTAGAAAAATTGGAAGAATCAATAAAGGAAATTTCTCCAGAAAAATTCGAGAAAAAAATTAAAGAGATAGATTCTAATTTTGAAAAGATAGAAGTCTTTAAGGAAATCGTTAATAAGAAGATAGAAGACATAACAAACAACTTATCTAAGGTAAATGAGCTTTTAAAAAGTGTTGGCAGTATAGAAAATTTTTTAGAGATGTATAAAAGTATAAATGAAAAGGTAAACGAAATAAAAGAAGCTATTTCCTATATAGAAAGAATTGCTACTAAAACAGAAAAAAGTTTTATAGAAATGAATAAGTATTTACAAGATTTTGTTTTATATAAGGGTAAGCAAGATGCATTGGAAGAAGAGATTAAGGAAGTAATTAAAAACTTGGAAGAAATAAAAAGTAAACTAGAAAATAGTGCTAGTTTAAAAGATATCGATGCCTTAAGATACGATATTTTGTCTATAAAAAATCAGATAGATGAAATAAATAAGGTTTTGCCAATAGTTGAGACAAAGATACCAGAAACAATAATAAAATTAAGAGAAGAGAGGGACGATTTATTACTTTTGCTTAATTCTTTAGAAACACAGATGAAAGAAGGAAAAATAAGTAAAAAAAGCTATGAAGAGTCAAAGAAAAAGGCTTTACAAAAATTGGATAAAATTAGGGAAGAATTAATAAAAGAGTGGAAAAAAATAGAGGCTTTTGTTGAAAGTGGAGGACTAGAACAAATACCTTCTGTTTCAGCTACAAAGGAAGAAAAACCTGAAAAGATGGAGGAAAAAATAGAAGTAGGGAAAATTGAGAAAATTGTAGAAAAGAGTGAAGTTTCAGAAAAGATAGAAGAAGAAAGTGTTGAAGAAAAGGAAGATAAGAGCAAACTAAAAACTGAAGATAAAAAGAGAAAAAAAGGTAGTGACAAAAAAGAATCTAAAGTTCAAGATATTTCGGAGGAGAGAAAAGACGTCAGAGAATTGCTATCATCTATATCTAAAGAAGATGAGGAAGATTTTATCATCAGACTAGTTAAAGAAATAGAGAAGAAAAAGAAAGAGAAAGAAATAGAGAAGAAAAAAAAGCAAGAAATGTTATTAAGGGCAATTTTAGATGCATTGGAGTAATGCATAAATCTTTTTTGACTTTAATCTAGAAATGGAAAAGGTTAGTTACATTACAGTAGTAATAGTTTTACTATCCGTATTTTTTTTAAGAGAAGCAATAAAGAGTGGTTTTTCCAACCCTCTCGGTTGCTATTACGGAGAAAATATTCTTATAGATTCAAGACTTTATACTTCTTCATCCTTAGTCTGTAGCAAGGGTTCCTACTTTTTATTAGCTATATCAAACTTATTATCACTTCTTTTCCTTTCTTTGTTATTCAAATTCTTAGATGATACGATTTTTTCCACAAGTATTTTGATATTTTCTTTTACTCTATTTTTTATTGATTTGTTATCCTATTATTATGCCAACCTTAACTATTTTACATTTATTGTATTTCTTCCTTTTATGTTTTTCAGCATAGTTTACTATAGAGGATAGAGAAGTTTTATCTTCTAAAAACATACTTTTCTACAGTCAATATTTCACCTATTATTATAAGTACAATTCCTAAAAAAATAATCAATTCATTATTAATAAATCCTAGATATTTTTCGAAATCCCAGGTAGAAATTATTAGATTAAAACCAAGCATGACTAATGAAAGGTACTTATCTGGAGTTTTTATCCAAAGAAACATTATTATACAAATAGGCAAAACTAAAAAAGAACCAGATAAACCAATTATTTTTTTATCCAAATTTTTCATGCATTCTAATATCGTGTATGTTTTCATAAAATCGAAGCCGAAAAGTATAATCTTCGCATCTTTACAGTTCGCTATTAAACCAAGCAAAAAATGCCCAAATTCATGAATTATAATCGTAGAAATCGATATTAGAACAGTTATAGTAAGAATGTAGAGAAAATTTTTTAAGTATTTTCTTATTATAGATCTTTTCATTAACATTATTTTACTTTTGTGAAAATAATATTTATGGAGAAGCTTGCAACAATAGTAGTGCTTTTAATCGTTTTTGTACTAATTTTAAATTATATCAGAACTTCTATTACAGGTTTATTTATAGGATTTGGTAAACCAATAAATTCTACATGGTTTAACACAACTTGGCACTATAGATTTAGGATAGAAATTACACCATCAGTTCAATTAAATAATTGGCCAGTAGAGCTAAAAATTAACTTTACTGATTTAATACCTTATGGTACTTTTGATGAAAATTCAATAAGGGTATTTGAATATGATGAAAATGGTAATATTCTGTATGAAGTTCCAAGCCAGTTTGATAAAGACGATGGATATTCTGAGAGCAATGCTTTAGGAGAACTAATATTTGTTTTGAATGGAACTACATTAGAAAATCAAAAAAGAATTTTTTATGTTTATTATGATATTGTTGAGAATGGTGTAAAGGAAAGAAAAGAATATGAAATTCCCTTTTATTATTTTGTGGATAGTGATAAAAAACAGGTTAATGTAAACACATCAGATTTAGCTTTCTATATTGATACATCAAGGCAAAACTATTCTGGTATTTATGCTGTTGTTAGGAAATCGGATGAAATATATATTATAAATGTCGACGAATCGCAAAAACCAATAGAATATACTGAGCTCTATAATGGTACAGATATTTTAACTTTTGATTTAAGAAATAATGTGTCCTTAATTGTTGGTCCAGTAAGGTTAACTTTAATACAAAAAGGTTATGAAGTTGAATCATCTTCATTTCAAAAAACTAATGAATTATTCTTAGTAAAAAAATATCATTTTTATAATACTCATTATATTGATGGTTCTTATGTAAGAATTCAGCAATTATTTTATAATCTTGCCGATTATACAATAGCAAGAAGTTCTACACCAGCAGGAGCAATAGCAATTGATTTAAATAGAAGTTTTGAAATAGATTCAAATTATATTGATTGTAATGAAGAAAATCCTTATTCTTATTGTTTAGCAGGTACTTATGCATATGGTTATGCTGGTGGTATAATTAATTTAAACTCTACTTCCAATTTTTATGCTAAAAATGAAACAGAAACATTGGGAAGAATTGGATTGCATTTAAATCATACTAATATTTTTTCGAATTCTATGATTTATTCAGATTCAGTAATATATTTTGGAGCTTATGGTGAAAGAGGAGCTTCAGAAGTTTTTCATACCATTAGAAATTCTTATATTTCACCTATAATAATAAATATAAGCAATCCAGAAAAGATATTTGTTAATGTTTCAACTTCAACAAACGCAACAGTTTTTAATAGAAATGAAGCTTTACTAATAAAAGTAAATATAACTGAAGATCCCTATAGGTTAGCAAAGTATATAAACGCAACTTTTGATTTAGGAACATTAGATAAAGATGATGACATTACTATTGTTTTATATGATGATGGTACCCATGGAGACGAAATACCAAACGACAAAGTTTATACTTCTATTTTTATTATTCCTATTGATGGTAATATTGGTACTTGGAAGGTTAACATTTCTATTTATGACAAAGATTACATTTATTTAGATTCTAGCGAATACTATTTTTTGGTTACAGATATTTTGAATGTGAATGTTTCTATATTAAATAAAATTTTGATGGAGGGTAGAGTAAATTATGCTATATTAACAGTTAGTAATTTTAGAAATGATTCTTTTGTTGAAGGAGCAAGTATTATTTGTAGTTATGGCGAATATATAACTACCAACTATACTGATTTTAATAACGGAACTTATTTAGTCAATTTTACAAACCCACCTTATGGTGATTATATTCTTACTTGTAATGTTAGTAAAGATGGAAATTTTGGTCAAGGAGAGGATAGCTTCTTTTCACAAGCTGCAAAAACTCAAGTTGAAATTAACACTATTCCAAATTATATAGAGTTAAGAAATGTTAGTTATTACAATAATGAAACTTTCAGCTTCTATGTAAATGCTTCTAATATTGGTAAAGGTATAGCATATTTAGCGAACATTAGCTTTGAAATACCAGAAAATTGGGAATATCCAACTGAAAGTGGAGAATGTGGTGATATTTCGATTGATAGTTTTTGCTATAAGTATTTTTCAATAACAACTGATGAAAATATTTTGGGAGTTTTTAATATAAATGTTACAATTACTTGGAGGAACCCAGATGATACTATAAGTTATAATAGAACCACAATTACAGTAAATATTTTACCAAACCCAATATTAAGAGTTCAGGAAAAACAAATTATAAGAATAGTTAAAGATGGGTTAAATATAAGCCTAGGAAATATTACTATTCTTTCAGAAGGAAACTATAATTTAACTAATATTACTTTTAATTGTATTTCTCCAAATTGTAATGAGTTTTCCGTAAGTTTTAATCCTCAAAAAATAGAAATTTTAAGACCTGGAGAAGTTTTTAATCCAGAGATTATTCTCTTTACTCCTTTAGGCTATCAACCAGGAATTCACAATATAATTGTAAATGTTTCTTCTGAAGAAACATTCGACATTTTTACTATAACTGCAATTGTTGAACCAAAGACTAATGTTTCTATAGAGTTAAATCCTAAATTTTTTGTAACTCAGAAAATTTCTTTATATGAAGGAGACAGTTTTAGTTTTTCTGCTATGGTAACTAACATTCAAAACAGTAGTGCAAGGAATGTTATATTGAATATAGATTTTCCAGCTAATTGGAGTTCTAATACTTCAATTGAATATTGTGGAAATTTAAGAAGTGGAGAAAATTGTACAAAAAGTTTTAACATAAATATACCAGAATCTACATCACCAGGGATTTATCAAATTAGAGTTTATGTAAATTGGACCAATTTAGATAATTTTATTTCTTCTAATTTATCTATATTTACGGTAACAGTTTTGTCAAATCCACTTATAAATACTTTAGAAAAAGAAGTTGTTAATAAAATACCTCCTTCTCAAGAAAGCTATTTCGGTAATTTAACTGTTTTATCAACAGGTAATGATAGATTAAGAAATATTTCTTTTTCTTGTATAGGAGAATATTGCAATGATTTTGTTTTTAAATTCACACCAAACAACTTTGATTTAGATTCTGGTAGAAATCAATCAGTTTCAGTTAATATAACTGTACCATTTAACTATTTGGCAGGTTCTTATAATTTGACAATAAATGTTTCATCTTTCAATTCGTTAAATTATTCTATAGTATATTTAATAGTAAATATTTCAGAAAACAGAACATGGGATTTAAATCCAGTTGAATGTAGAAAATCTGAATATCCAAAAGAGGGTATAGCTTGTATAATAAAAGTAAATAATTTGGGTAACGCGCCAATTAATTTTTATGTTTCTCCATTAGAAGGAAATTATACAAAAATAGAAAACTCTTCTTTTGTTGTAAATCCAAACTCTTCTTTTGATTTGTATGTCTCATATAATGTTAGTGAAATTCCTGAAGGAATATATGTTTCAGATTTTACTGTTTTTGCAATTGAAGATGATGCAACTCCAAGAAATAAATCTTTTAGAGTTATACTTTTACCATTTACTCCACCACAAATTTTGGTTTATTTTGATAATGATGAAATAGAGCAAAATAGTAGTATTAAAATTTATGCAAATGTAACAGATAGATCTACAGCAGGAATAAAACAAGTATTATTAAATGTTACTCAACCAAATGGGATTTCACATCAAACTGAAATGAACTTTTCCTATAGTGAAGACAATATATATGTCTATTACGCTAATTATCCTTTTAAAGATGGTGGGGATACACTTCAAGTAGGATATTATAATGCAACTGTTTACGCAGAAGATAATATAGGAAATTATGAATTTAACTATAGCTTATTTAAAGTCAGAAGAAGTTTTATGATTTTTGCATCTACTCTATCTTCAGTTTATTATCAAGGAGATGTTGCATCAATTTACTTTTCTGCTAAGGATTTTGAAGGTAAAGGTTTAAGTGGTGTAGAAGTTTTAATTAGAGTATTTGATCCAGAAGATAGAATGATTTATAGTTCAAGCTTTATTACAAACGAAGAAGGTTTATTAACACCTTTGCCTACATTTCAGATAGCTTCAGATGCTATTGTTGGAAATTATACTTTATCGATTGTAGCTAAATATACTGATTCAAATGTTACTACACTTAAATTTTATAATTCTACATTTTCAGTAATAAAAAGAGCTATAACAGTAACTGGTCTTTTTGCAGATATATCTACCGCAGTTGTTTGGTATCCAAACAACATAATGAAGTTTGGAATTTTAATTTATGATGGAGAAGGAAAGCCTGTTGATCCGGAATACATCAATCTAACAGTTTATGATCCAGCTGGCAATGTTTATTTGAGTGTTGATTTAAATAGTATGAACAAAGAATCTACAGGCTTTTATTCTTATAAATATGCAATGCCACCAACAACGCCAAGTGGAATGTTTTTAGCTGTTGTTAATGCTAGTAAAGGAGAATTTCAAACCATGAAACTAGCAAGTTTTAGAGTTGCTCATGGAGGACCATATGACGTTAAAGTAATTCCATTAGAATATGAAGTTGCTCAAGGGGATGAGCTAGATTTCAATATATTGATAATCAATATGGGAGAAGTTTCTCAAGATGTATTCATTGAATATTGGGTTTCTTCTCCTGATGGAAGAAGATATTTCTCTTCTT
>JAWAJM010000010.1:334-10340 GCA_038996625.1 Candidatus Aenigmatarchaeota archaeon | reverse complement strand
ATTTTATGATGATAACAATAATATTGTAACCCCAATAGTTTTTCACGAGCTTAATATGCACAAAGAGCCATACAACTCCATTTTGAGGTTTCTTAAAAAAAGGGATAAAATACCCTTACATTTAAACGAATTTATAAAAAACTTTAAGGATGGTGATTTTCAGGAAAAAATTATAGAATATGTTACTAAAAAAAATAAAAAATTGATAGAATCTCCATTTGACAAGAACATAGATGAAATTCTTGATTATTTAAAAAATAATAGGAGTTCAATTTTAAAAAAATATCCTCATTTGCGTTTTCTCATCAATATTATAATAATGAGGGATTAAATTGGCCTTTGAAACGGAGATAGAGGGAATTACAGCTGCACTTGTAAGTGAAAAACTTGATGAAATAGAAAAATTAAGGACTATAATTAAAGAAGTAGAGAATTATACAAAATCTATTAGAGATGAAATAATTTTAAAAATAGGGACTCCAAAAAAGGATGATTTAAAAAAGGATATCATTGCAGTGGATGGAAGTAGTTATCAGGAGCAGTTTGATTCTATTACCGTGACAATAGCAACAGCTTACATATATTCCCAAAAAAAGATAGAAGAAAGGCATCTTCCCACGATAAAGATCCTGGCACCTTATTATGCAAGCCTTATAACTTCAGTTAACATGAAAAATCTTGAATATAAAATTGTTTTAGATCTCCTAAAAGAAAATAAGATCAGCCCAGATTTGATATTACTTGATGGTTCAATATGTTTCCCAGATGAAGCGCTTGCTAATTATATAGATAATGTACCATTAATGAAGGAAGCCTATAACGAATATAAGGAGACAACCAACGACTTTTACAAGCTAATATTAAAAGAAGGTATTCCAACATTGGCTTTAAGTAAGGATCCAACCGCAAACAAATATTTAATTGCCATTTATAAGTCACTTTCTGATCCTTCAGAACATGACGAAATTAATCCAAACTCTTTGAAGAATTTAGGTTTCGTCAAAAAATTGAATAATAAGAATATTTATAATTTAGTATCCGAAAACGCTTTTATAAAAAAATTAATGGCCAATAGACTTTTTGTACGGACAAAATACCTAGAGATCACAAGAAGCTTAAGAAATGATTTACCAGTTAAAATATTGCGCAATAATGTATGTGGATTCTATTTTAAAACCATTGATGAGCAACGTCCATTTTTTGTTGAAATGCCAGCTTATTTTAAGGACAATATAGATGAATTAACCCAACTATTATCATCGTTAAGCTATTATTCATTAAGACGTGGTTATCCGTTCCCATTGTATGTAGCTCACAAGAGAGTATCTCTTAAAAAGAAATATTGTAAGAATATAGTAACATTAGTTCGTAATATAGCATCAAATGAATTGGGCAAAGATTATATTGATATTTTTGAACCTATATTTCATGATAAACTCTAGGTGTTGCAAATGGGTGAATTTAAAGGTACTGTCTTTGATACTAGATCCATAACAAAGATAAGATTTTCAACCAAACCAGGTGAAAGTATCAGTAGTGGATCACTTATAGAAGTCAGAGGTTCTGATAATAAAAAATATCTTGGTAGGGTGACTTCAATTCAACGAAAAAGTTATCTTATAGACAGAGATAGTGCTGTCCAACTTTCAAGTCTTTTTTCTGAAAATGAAAAATTAAGATTGGATGATATTGGTATAACTCACGAATTTGAAGATTTTTTAATCTGTGAAGCTGAAATAATAGGTAGAAGACGGGAAAATAGTAATTTTTTTGAAAGGCCTAAAAGACCATTTAAAATAGGAACTAAAGTATTTGAAGCCAGCCAAGAGTTCTTAAACGAACAATTGGAACCTCAAAACAAAAAATCAATTAAAATAGGAAGTTTTAGAGATAATGAAGATGTTTTGATAAATATAGATTTAAATGAACTTATTTCAAAGCACTTTTCAGTTCTTGCAATGACCGGAAGCGGCAAATCCTGGACTATTAGTGTAATTATAGAGTCTATAGCTTCCGAATATGATATACCTATCCTAATATTTGATCCCCATGGTGAATATAGCTCCTTAAAGGTTCCCCGGAAAGAAGAAGGTGAAATAATTAGTAAAAAAACGAAAGTTTTCGTTGCCGCAGATGAATACACCAAGCAATTGTCCGATGAAATGTTTAAAAATAAATTCGGAAAAGAAAGAGAAAGTGAGGCCTTATATTTTAATATAACGGATCTTGAAACATATCAAGTGATTCACCTTTTAAAAAGCCTTTATGATTTATCGGAGGCACAAACTAGAATTATTCAAGCTGGATGGACCGATGTAGTAAATGATCCAGAATTAAAAGATACTCCCAATATAGACAGAATAACAGAAAAATTGGACGATGTAGCTAAGGATGTGACTCAAGGAATAAGCGCCCAAAGAATACTTAAAACAAAATTGCAAATGTTATATGATACTTTACCTTATATCAGAAAAGTGACAAATCAGAAAATAATCAAAGAAGAGGAACTTGTAAAAAAAGGCCAGATTTCTGTAATTGATATTTCAGGGATTGAAGCAGTCCAACAACAAGCATTAGTCGCTGTTTTGTCATCACGGATACTCCATAAAAGAATGGAAGGAAAAATACCCCCTTTACTACTCATACTTGAAGAGGCTCATAGATATATACCTTCTGGGACTGTGAATACCGCTTCTAAGCCAACAATAAAGAGAGTAGCGCAAGAGGGTCGTAAATTTCTTATGGGTTTAGGAATTGTCAGTCAACGGCCAAGTAGAGTTGATGATGATGTTTTATCTCAGTGCAATACCCAAATAATCATGAGATTAACAAATCCTACAGACCAGAATTATGTCAAAAAGGTATCAGAATGGGTTTCTGAATCGGATCTTGAAGAAATAAAAACTATGAATCCAGGAGAAGCCTTTGTTTTTGGCAGCGCCGTTCCTATATCCCTCCCAGTTAAAATTAAAGAAAAAAGACTCACAAAGCACGGAGGTTACACTCCAGATATAATAGATGAACTTGAAAACTTCCAATAACTGCAGAAACATGATTTAAAATATGGTTTGGTTAGAAAGGTAGTTTTCTCCAAAGCCATTAAGAATATTTAGAAATATTCTAAAGCACTATAGAAGAAAACCAAAAATCAAGCTTCATTTTCCCCCAAATAAATATACTAAAAAAGTATAAAAATTACCCAAGGTATGGAGATTCTAGGGGGATAATGAATGATTCAGTTAAACCCTGAAGTGAGGAGAAGAATAAAAAAAGCCTTTGAGGATCTTTTACCGGTTTATGAGACTGTGGAATTTGAGGAACATAAAAAAGAGGTTTTTGAGCACATATCCTATTTCCAAGACAAACTCCCTGAAAGAGTGGATGACCTCTCAATACTTGACATAGAAGAAATACTTTCCAATACTTGGGCCTTTAACAGATCTTGGACCAATCTACAATACCCTACAAAAAACCTCATAAATAGTAATGGTATTGAAAAAATCCAAGAAGCCTTTAAAATTTTACTGGATACTTCCATTCCACCACATGAAAGATACGGAAAAGTCCTCAAAATGATTAAAGGTCTGGGATCTGCCTCAATAACAGAAATCATGGCATACATACAACCCCACGAATGCCCAATATGGAACAGAAGAGCCAGAGAAGCCCTCAAAATCCTCGGAATAAACAACATAGACACCAACAAATACACACCCTCACCAAAAGAATACAAAAACTACATACAAATCGTAAAATCAATTAACAAAGAACTAGAACCCAAAAAGAAAGCAGAAAACATGGGCCTACTATTCACCGACTTCTTCTTCTACAAACTAAGCCAAACACCCCAAAATATCCCCAAACCTGAACCAGAAAACGAAGATTTTGACCACGATGAAATACGCGATCTAACACAAAAAATAGGCAACAAACTAGGCTTCGAAGCCGATACAGAAGTCCAAATAGCACACGGCGCAAGAGTAGACGTGGTCTGGAGCGCCAAGATAGGAAACCTCGGAATCGTAAATTATGTTTTTGAAGTTCACAAGAGAGGATCCATCGACAGCCTACTCATGAACTTGCAAAAAGCCAAGAGCAACCCCACAGTACAGAAGGTTATTGCGATATCTGACAACGAACAACTTGAAAAAATAGAAGAGGAGTCAGAAGGGCTGCCAGAAGAGTTCAGACGGGACCTTACATTCTGGCCGGTCAAAGAAGTTCTAAAAGTCGCTAAAAACCTTGAATCGGCAATGGAGATTATAGACGGTCTTAATTTAACCCCAGAGCCATTCAAATAAAATTTTTATAGAGTGCGCTGAGACAAAGTGTTTAAATGTCAAACCTTGAAAGAAAGAAACAAGCTTTTATTGAATCTGTCGCACCTGACATAAAACGTCTCGGAGAAGCTTTCGCAAAAACTTTTAATAAGAGGAGACTATTTCATGAGGTTATGCAATTTAGTATTACAGTATTAGCTGAGAAATTTAATTTGAAGGGTTTGCGTGAATATTGGGTAGATAATATCAGATCTGATGGAAGGGGTGGTCTAATTGATGTTGTTTAGCAGGTAGCTCCGATGCCTGTTGTAGCTTTCGAAATTCACTTTCTAGTTAAATTGGATCAAGCTATAAATTCTCATTACAAGTTGAAATCCACCCTCAATCCTTTTACTTTATGAAAAATTAAATCATCAAATATTAACTTTGGTAATACTTTCCATGTTACAAATCGAAATCCTTGCGTAAATTGCCTGATAAGTATTAAAACAAGAATAATGGTAAGTTTACAATCGAAATTTGGTAGTGGATCAACAGTTTATTATAAATTGAAAATTAGAGGGTATCTCTACAATAAAATTGAAGATGGGGGGTGTAAAATGGTTGAAGGCATTGTAAGAAGTGAAAAAATAAAATATCGTATTGATGCGCCAGCAACTTTTGAATACGTATGGGATCAGATGATTCTTTTACAAACTCGAGAAAATGTGAAGAGAATTCTAAAGGAGGCAATTGAAAACAAATTTTATGGGATAAATTTAGACCGAATCCGTAAAGAAAGGAAAAAATTGAAGAAAACGAAAAAAGGAATGCCTAAAAAGTTTATAAATGAATGTAATATAGAAACTGCTGCTTCTAGAGTAGTTACTTTTATGAGGCAAGCCCATGAATATTATCGCTCCGCAAGAGAAGCAGGGTTCTTAACAAAGCCCGTACTATTGTATTATGGCATGGTTAGTTTATCGAAAGCATTAATTGATTCAACATATATAATATCAAAGCCGGTTAAAAGTCATGGCTTGCGGATAGTTTATGATAATGGAAAGCCACTTTTGAGGGTTGAGGTGAAAAGGAATGGTGAGTTTCAAACTTTTAGAGACACTTATATCAGTGATACAACTCTCTATACTTTTAAAGAGAATAAACTAAATTTTGATTTAAAAGAATTGTTATCTGTCATTCCAGGAATCGCCAATGAATGGAGAATCACATACGAAAGCAGAGCAAATCCTAAAGAGTTTAGAACGACTGGTATTCTCGCAGCTCATAAAAGAGAATTAAAGGATATTACCGCCAAATATACTTTCAAAGTTTATCGAAATAAAGGAGATCTAAAAGAATTACAGGAGAAATTTAATGTTCATGTAATTGACGCCCATTTCTTGGCAATGTATATATTGTGTACTTTTGCACGGTACTACCCACAAAAATGGCAAAAAATCATGGAAAATTCAAAAGAAGCATTTTTAATAAAAGCTTTTTTGACACGCTCTGAGCGAGATTTTCCAGTATTAATATATAGCGAAATAACGGGAATGGAAACATACTTCCTACCCTTCGCCCGTATGGTTGGATAAGTAGACTAAACTTTGGCCTCAGTGCAGAATCCAAGTCAAAATCAATTCTGGTTTATGGTCTAGGTCAGTTGACATACAAATTCTTATTAGCAAATCATATAAAGTGCAAAAGATTAACACTTATTATTAAGTAACGATATTTAAAATAGTGCATAAATGAAACTAAACAGATATTAGTACCGGGGTTTATCATGGTCCTTCCCAGAATAGAGGAAAGAACCCTTTATCCCCCAATAATAAGTTATTTACAAAAACTTGGTTTTGAAGCAATAGGGGAAACTAGGGTCGCTAGAAAACAACCTGACATATTATTTAGTTTAGATACAGTTTCTTTTGTAATTGAGATCAAAATAGGAAGACCTGATATTGGATTAAAAGCTGTTGCACAAGCCCATGATTATGCTAAAAAGTTGGGAACACAAAATATAATAATACTTATTTATCCACAAGAGTACAGGGATCAAGCAATTTTTGATGAAAGCATTGTAGATAGAATTGCATTAGAAAAAGAGATTTCAGCTTTGGTTTTGACTGACTATTGGACTGAAGATCTTGTTATAAAACCAATTGAACTTTTTAAATCTCTAAAGAATAAGATTATTGCTAAGGAAGTTACAGTTGAGTTCAATACTGTAGTCAAGTTGGTAAAAAGTTATGTTAAAGATCTTAGCGACATAATTTACCAAATAGAAATGGATGAATTAGTTTCAGAAGTTGTAAATAAATTAGACCTGTTTTCTTCAATAGGTGAAATAAAAGACAAAGAAGCAGCTGAAAGACAAGTTAAAATCCTGGCTTCTTACCTGTTATTTAATCAGCTTCTCTTTTACCACATTTTCAAAAGGAAAACCAAAGATAAGAGGTTACCGGAACTAGAAAAAATAGAGAGTGTACAAGAACTACAAAATTACTTCGACCAGATTACAAACATAAACTACAAATCCATTTATAAAATCAACATTTTAGATCATATCCCCAATGAAGAGGCTGTTATCAACATCCTAAATGAATTAATAGAAGCGATAAAACTATTGAGAGCAGAACATATAACCCATGATCTAGCAGGTAGATTCTTCCATGATCTAATCCCATCAGAGGTTAGAAAAATCTTAGCAGCTTTCTATACACATCCCATTGCAGCGGAAATATTAGCTGGTTTAACTATAAATTCCTGGGACGAAAAAGTTATAGATCCGGCCTGCGGATCAGGCACACTGCTAGTCTCCGCCTATAAAAGAAAACAAAAACTTTACCAAGAATTATATGGTTATAGGGACTTTAACGAAATGCATAGAAAATTTATCGAAGAAGATCTCACAGGAATCGACATAATGCCATTTGCTGCTCATCTTACCACAATAAACCTATCAACCCAAAATATAGAACAAGAAACCAATGTCGTTAGAGTCTTGACAAAAGATTCTTTAAAATTATCAGAGGCACTAAGAAGGAGAGAATTTAGAAGCATGGGCATAAGGGTTTCCCCTTATACAGTTACCGTACAACAGACTCTTTTTGGAGCTTCTGGCCAAAGAGAAGAGAGTGAAGGTACGCTGTCCCCGGAGGGTAGAGGAGAAGAATTTTATTTAAAACCTGTCGATGTTGTGATAATGAATCCACCTTTTAGTGATAGGGAAAAAATGCCAGAATATATGAGAGAAGAACTGAGGAATAATATGGTTTTGGGGGATATTTGTGGACACCAGGTTAACCTTTGGGGTTATTTCCTGGCGCTTTGTGATTATCTTGTTAAACCCGGCGGACGTATCGGTGTTGTAATCCCAATGAATATATTCCGAGGTGGAGCTACAGAAAAAATAAGAAAACATTTAATTGAAAATTATAAGATTGAATATGTTATCAAAGCAGGCAAAAATGTTGCCTTTTCAGAAAATGCAAGGTTTAGGGACGTATTATTGATTGCAAAAAAGAAAAGGCCATCCGATGAGGATAAAGTTCGATTCGTTATTTTAAATGAGGATATCCATGAACTGACATATCAAGAGGTTGAAAAAATTGTTAAACACATAAAGGGAGAATCAGTTATTCCAGAGAAAGACTTGGATATTATCGACTATGAGTACAAGTCCCTCAAAGAAAACATAGATAACCTAATGCCACTCTTTGGCCCCGCAAGCACCAAATCAGCGCAAATTTTAAGTAATTTCCTTTCAATTACCCAAAAATATGCCGGACAATTATTAAGAAAGCTAAAGGGATCAGAAATCATAGAAGGTTTCCATGCTTCTCCTCCTCGTGGTCTTTCTCAAATGGCGTTCATAACTAACCCTTTAAAGAAGAATAGAATAAGAAATGCTTTTTTAATATTAAAAAGAGAGAATGATGACTTTACAGAATTTTATATAAAAGATTATCCTGATAGGACATTTAAGATTGAAAAATCAAAATTAGCCCCTGCTTTAAGAACAGTAACAGATATTAACAAATTTGATATATCAAATGTGGATTACATAATCACTGACAAATTTAAAGGGTGGAAAACTGTCCTACAATTTTTAGATTCCAAGACAAAAAAAACTTCACTTACGATATCATCAAGAGGAAGATAAAAAACAAGTGGACATATATGGTTACCGCTCATAGATTCAGGCCAAATTCCAAAAATACATACTTTTTTGCATTTTGTTCAGACAAAAAATTTATAGGTCCTCACGCATTCAAGTATATTTTATTAAAAGATCTTGCCGCCAAAATCAACACTCTATTTTTGAATTCAGTTTTAGGCATAATTAATCTGACTTTGTTACGAAAACAAACTACTGAAGGTTACACAGACATGATGGAATCAGATTTAATTCTTTTCGATATAATTGATGTAGAACTTTTGAGCGAAAAGCAGAAAAAAGAATTGCTTAAATTATATGATGAATTAAAGGATTGTGAATTCCCATCATTATTAGAACAGTTCAAAGAAAGATTTTGGGCACGAGTTGAATTAGATAAAAGATTGTTGCAAATTCTTGGAGTTCCAAATAGAGAAATTAATATTTGGCTCCCAAAAGTTTACGATACAATAGTAACTGAACTATCACAGAATTAATCAGCTTTACCTTTTATCTTTGAACCCTTCTATTGCTTTTCTCTTTGTCAGTTTTTCTAGGATGATTTCGAATATGCCTCTGTTTTGTAATCTTTCTACTTCATTTTCTAAGTGGCTAATTTGTTTTTCCCTTTTCTTGTACACTTCTTCTAGGTGCCTGTATTCATTTTTTAATTTGTCGTAGTCAGCCTGTATTTGGCCTAGTTGTTTTGTTAGTTGTCTGTTTTCTTCTAGTATTTTTTGATGTTTTTGGTGTGTTTCTATTAGTTCTTGGAATTCTATTTTTGGGAGTATGCATATTTCTTCGTCGCATTTGAAGTCTTGTGATTCGACTTCTTCTTTTCTGAGGTTGACTTTGTATTGTGTGGTGGTGTATTGGCGGCCCTTACGTTTGTATTTACGTTCATAACATTTGATTGTTGAACTTAGATATTTCATATTGTAGTCTGTTGTAGATTGTAGATAGTCTATTAGATATTATTTGGGTGTTTATTGTAGTCTATTGGTGGTCTACTGCAATCTATTAGATGTTACGGTGATTATTGTAGAATCTATTGTAGTCTATTGGCAGGTTACAATATTCTATTGTAGAGAAAATTAGGCTAAAAATAAATAAGAAGGAGATTAAACTGCAAGTCTCTCTTGTAACTGCTCTGATACTATCGTCCCAAACGAAAACATCATTCCTTTCGATTTCTCTGTATCCAAAACAAAGTATTTTTCAGCGTCTTCAAGTGCATGTAATGGATAGAATGCTGTCATAACGTTATATGTTACAATGTATGGTCTTGCTCTGAATTTGTAAGCTAGTGTTTTGAACTTCCAAATGTGTCTTTTCAGTATTTTGAATTTTTCCTGATATGGTAATAGTATCATGAATAAGTAAATTGCTTCACCGTCGCCTGCTATTGCAAGATGCAGTTCAGCATCTTTTAGCAATCTCATTTCAAAGTCATATTCTTTAAGTTCATTTCTGATTTCCATAATTTTCCTTACCTTCTGAAAATTTTCAATACTAGACATGATAACGGCCTCCTTTCTTTCTTGGAGAAAAAAAATAAAAACCGCGCCCGAGCGCAAGCGAGGGC
>JAWAJM010000010.1:0-324 GCA_038996625.1 Candidatus Aenigmatarchaeota archaeon | reverse complement strand
GGGGGGGCGGGCGATCTTGGTTGGGGGGGGGGGGGCGGTCATAATCATTTTATGTGTAGATTATTTGGAATTGGTTGTTTATTGTGGCCCTGGTTATTCTTTTTATTGTTTGTCGTTGTCGGCCTTTCACGTTCTGTACGGTTGTAGTTTTGCTGTTTTCGTGTGCGGTGCTTTTTAGTTTTTGTGTGTATTGTATTGTCTTGGCTGTGCGCTCAGCATTGTATGTGTATTGTGTGATTTTGATCTGCGCTCCACGGTGTAGGTTTCCAAGGTTTATTGTCCTGGTTCCGCCTGCTCCCAGGTAGAAGTTGTAGCTTCGTTTTA
>JAWAJM010000009.1:0-10398 GCA_038996625.1 Candidatus Aenigmatarchaeota archaeon | reverse complement strand
ATTGCTTCTATTAAAACTTTAGCATTTATATGTATTTTTTTAGTAGAAACATTTCCTAGATCATCTTTTACAGATACCTCAAGTGTAATATATTGGTTTTCTAATGGTTTTAATCTCTTATCTAATTCCTTTTTTAAAGTTTCTACAAATTCTTTGTTTACATTTGGAGGGAGATCTAATTTTCCGTATTGTTCATATACTTTTGATAAAGCACTGTAAAGTATTTCATATGATTTTGTTATGTCATATAAAACAGTATGGTAAGAGGGTGTAAGTATTTTTGTGGTTTCGTCTATTAGAGATTTTATTCTATCTAGGACAGGCTCAATTTTGTCTTCATTATTATATTGATTACTTTGATTGTTCTCTGTCATAACAAGTATATATATTTTCAATATTTATTAGTGTTATCATTTCCTAGGTACAGGAATAATTTTAAATGTTTGAAATTACATAAAACTATATGAAAATGTATACAAAAATAATTTTAAGTTTGGTTTTGTTGTGGTTTTTATTAATAAATTTAGTATCTGCACAAACAGTAGCTAAAGATGGAGATAGCATTACAGTGAGATATGATATGTTAAATGGATATAGGATAGAAGTAAATACTACTAAGTCTCCAATATGGTTTAATGTAATTATAGAAAATGCTCCTGCTGGAGAATATATTATATCAATTCCAGAGGATAGATTATATAATTTGATATGTTCCCCAGGAGTAGTTACCTTGGATAGAGTATCTAGTATAAGATTAGTTTGTATTGCAAGGCCAGCTAGAAGTACAGTAGATGTAACAATAAGGAGAAAGTTTGGGGATATTGTAGAAACAAATATAGTAAGATTTAATATAATTACTACAGAAGTATGGTATGAAACATGGTCGGGAGGAATAGAAGAAGGATATTATATAACTAATGGAGAGTATACTATAAAGCATAGGCCAAGACAGCTAGTATCACAAATTATAATTAAAAAAGGAGAAAATGTAATATTTACAGGATTAATGTTTCCAGGACAAGAAGAAAGAATAACAGAAGATTTGAGAATAAAGTTTTATGGAGCAATAGATAATGTTACATACTTAAAAGTGTATACAATGTCAGATGCTAAATTTAAGCCAGTATCTGAGAAGCCAGAGGTTATATATAATTATCCAGAATGTAAGGCAGAAGACAATTTCATTTCTATAAAATATACAGAAGCTATTATAATATATACTGATGGTAAAAACGAAACAATAGATGCAAGGAATGAAACAATAAAGATCAGAAGACAAAATATTTCAAGAGTGATATGTGGTACAGTTTTGGAATTTGCTCCAATACAATTGCCGGCACAGCAGCCAGAAACTGTACCAGTATTTATAACAGAGCCAAAATCCACATATTATGTAGGAGATACTGTGGTTATAAATGCAAGAAAGGAATTTGAGATTAGATGTACGGATGGAACATATGAGAGGACAAGAGCATTTATAAAAGTATTCAATGAGCCAGTTACATGTACAGTAATGGTGGATGATCAGGTAAGAACATTTGTTGTTAGAGAAAGGCAAGCAACTCAGCCACAACAGCCAGAGATGCCAACAGTATATGTAGGAGATGCAAGAGAGAGAAACATAATTTTAATAATTATATTAGCAGTACTAGCATTAGCATATTATATATATAGCAGGTATAGAAAGAAAGAACCAAAGCAAAAAGAAGAAGAAGAAAAAGAAGTAGAATATAGAATAAAAAGCTCTTTAGAAGGAGAACAATAGAATAATGGCAAAGAAAATATTAGTAACTATTCAGGGAGATTATTTAGGAAAAATAGTAAATATGAATTTAAATCCAGATAATACTGTGTCAGTGATAACAGAGAAATTAAATATAATAAAAGCAGAGCCAGTAACTTTTGTATCAAGTAGAGAACTATATAAGAAATATGAAGAATTAAAAAAAGAAGCCCTTAAGACAAAATCATATATCTTTTTTGTATTGGCTAATGTTGAATATTTACAAAAAACAATTTTACAAGAAGACATTTTACCAATAATTAATCCTGATGCTAATGCTATAATTGTTTTAAGAACAAGAAACTGGGATAGATTGCCATTTGAAGCTATAGGAGTACCATCTCCAGAAGAAGCAGAGCAAGTAGCAAAGTGGTATACTTTATATGTTGCAATGAAAAATACTTTATTGCAATATCATAAAGAAGTAGATAGATTGAGAATGGATCTAATAAGGTATGCTGAATATGCTAGAAAATTAGAAGAACATAATTCTGAGTTGAACAGGCTAGTTACTGAGTTACAAAAGAAGACGGTAGATTTACATACGGAGTTGAATTCTATGATATCTACTGTTGAAAATTTTGAAAAACTGGCAGAAACAAAAGAGGAGGAATCTGAAATATGGAGAAAAGCATATATAGCATTAAAAGATAAGATAGCATCACTATTGGATATAGTACCGAGAATAGTTGAGTATTCAAATAAGTTAGCTACAATACAATTGGAGAAAGAACTGGAAATATCTACTCTAAGACAGGACATATCTAGGCTTGAAGAAGAAGTTAGAAGAACAATAAGAGAAATGGAGATTCTAAGAGAGCAGTTTGTAGGTAAGAAGCTTGCAGAAGAAAAGAAAGAGGAGGAATCTTTGAAAGAAGAAGCTACAAAGACAGAAGAAACAGAGGAAACTAAGGAAGAAGAAGAAGGAGAGACATAAAAAATATGGCAGATACATTAACATATGCTTATTATTTAATGCAGCTTGGAATAGCGGGAATAGTAACTAAGAAAGATATAGATATCTTTTTAGTAAGGTATCCTAAACTACAAAGTTTAGTTAATAATTATTCAGTTTTATCAAAAAAATATGGGCCAAAAGTTGTTGTTAAAGTGATGTCAGATTTATTGGTAGAACCTGAAGAAGATATTTTATCAAAATTAAAAAGAATAACCTTTGCTGTTGCTACTTTAACAGAATCCAATATAAAACTATATATTCCTTATATATCTGAAGTTGTTGCTGATGCTGAAAGAAGGGCAATGGAGTTAGGAGTGTATGATGATAGGATTGCAAGAATATTTGATAAATTATATGATGCTTTGCATAGGGACAAACCAAAAGCCAATGAGATAATAACCTTACTTATTAGAGTATTAACTCATGTTGAAAAGGCTGAAAAAGCAGTTAAAAAACAATACGAAGTGGTTCCAGTAGAAAGGATCAAAAGACCTAAAAAAGAAATAGGAGAAGATTTAATAAAAGATTTTGTGAGGATGGTATACGATTTTGAAAAGAAGAAGAAACCTCTATTTATAGCAGATGCTATAAACTTATTTTTCTCAAAACATGATAAAGAAATAAGAAGTATGATGGAAGCATATAATATATATAGAGAATGTAAGGATAGAGGATATATTGCTGAAAGGGGAAAATTATTAGTTACAACGGACGAAGGAAAGGATCTAATTGGAGCAGAAGAAGAGTAATTAATAATGCTAGGTAAATTTATAAAAAAACAAAATAAGGAAAAAACAGTAATAGATATATATTATGATCCTAGGGAGAATCCAGAAATAGAGTTATATTTTATATCTGAAGATATAGCTGCAAAGGATAGTGGACTTTCTAGAGCAAACGAAAGAATGAGATTTTTACAATCCGAAATATATCAAATAGTGAAATATGTTGGATTTGAGCCAGAAGTTGTGATTAAAACAAGATATATAACTGAACTTGGAAAGCCACATTTTGTGCCATGTATTTATTTGAATGGAGTTTTAATTGGGACAGTATATACTATTAAGTTAGATAGAATTTTGAATTTGCTTAAAGAAATGAAAAAACTTAGAGATGAGTATTATAATAAGTTGTTTAAAGACATAAATATGGGATATATAATGTATCCTAATGAACATTATATACATGTTAGAAATCCATTATATGTAAACTGGATTGTAAATTCAAAAGATGCTGCAATAGCCCAAAGATTTAAGATTCCTACTATGTCAATAGATCCTTTTGATGAAATTCCTGCTACCTTTTGGCTGGTAAATTCTCTTAGAAGGCAAGGAGTACCAGTGACCCCTGTGGGATTTGCTACTGAAACAAAATACAAAGTTTTAGTTATGCCAGAGAGGAAGTATATTGAGATATAATGAAGACATCAGATTTAAATATATTACTTATAATATTACTTTTGATATTTACAATAGGAGTGACAGGTATTGTTTTTTTGTTTATGCTTTTAGAAAGACCGGTAGAATCTGAGAGACCAATACCAATAGTAATAAACGAAACAATATACAGAATAACATCTAAAAGATACATATTTATATACTATTCTAGTATAGAACATTCTTTATTAAAGAAGATAATAGAGAAATTAGCAGAGCAATATAATTTTGAATTATTTGAGTACGATATAGAAAATCCATGGACTAAGATAGAATTTTTAGAAAATACAAGCTTACCATTAATACTTCCATTACCAATTCCATCAGTATTATGTATAAACAATGAATCTATATATATGTTATCGGGAGAAGCTTTATCTAATAAAGAAAATATACTTTTATTAATGGAAAGTTGTAAATAAATATTATGAGAGGAGAATCTACATTAATTTGGATTTTGATATTTTTTATAATTTTAGCAATATTAATTAGATCCGGATTATTAGGCCCAATACAAGATTGGATAGCAAGAAGATATGTATTCCCAGAACAATGTGAGAAGCAATATCCAATGCAATACAGATATATGATATATGATTATTGTAACTTAGCAAAATATAATCTTTCTTTAGAAGATATTGATGTTAGAACAGTTTTTATTCCTCCAGAAAGTTGCAAGTTTATGATATATATTAAAAATAATAAAGTATCTGAATTTGAACTAAAATATAAGCAAGGAAAAATAATAAAATGTGAGGAAATAATTTCGGGATGGTTGTAAAGATTAAAATAATCTGGGCAAAAACATGTCCAATATGTAAAAGAGTTTTGAAAGAAGTAATATTACCCCTGCAAGAGATGTTTTATGATAGGCTAGTTGTGGAATTTAAAGAAACATCTCCCATAGCAGGATTTGAAGGAACGACTCCACTATTATCGGGAGGATTTTATAAGACAGCATTTGGAAAAACACCAGAGATATATGTTGATGATAAAGTTTATGTTATATCACATGGAAGCTATTCAGAAATATATAAGTTTCTTACAGAGTTAATTAAAAAACTGAACATATATGAAGAATCAGTAGATATGACAGTATACAGAAGGAGATATATTATTAAAAGAGTAGATAAGATAGTAAAAAGATTAAAGGAACTATTAAAAGAAGAAAACAAGGAAGTAGAATAAAGGATAACAGATATAAAAGTTTATATATTTATAAATATAAAAGTAATATATGGCAGTTACAGATAAAGTAGCTAAAATATTTGGATTTAAAACTACAGATAATGGAACAATAATAGCAGGAGGAAAAGATTTAACATGTAATTTTCCATATTTAAGACAAAAACTGGATTATATAATGTATATAGGAGCTGAAATATATAGAATGAAGCAAAGAGAAAGATGGTTAACAATAGAGGAAAGAAAACAATTAGCAATATTAGAGGAAGATCTTGTCTTACATTTAAAAGATTTATATAATAAATGTGGAGTAGCAATATCAGTAGATAGAATATTAAAAGCATTTGACGAAGATCCTACATTATTAGAACAAATTTCTTCTTCTCTATCAGAATTTAAACTATCTACAGAACAAAACAAGGAAGAGAAAAAGCAGTAATGCTATTAGTATTAGATAGCTTATTTATAATACTTGTAAGTATTTTTTTAACATTCTTATTTTCAGATAGAATAGTAAACAAAAAAGGACTATTTTTAATTCTTTTTTCTTCAATATTCTTACATGAATTGGCACATAAAGTTATAGCATATAGATACGGATATGTATCGTATATTGCATCAGAACTATCTTTACCTTTTCTAATACTATCTATAATATTATACTATTTTTTAGGAGTATTAATACCACCACCAATATATACTAGAATTTTTGCTGTAGATACAGGGACGGGACTTGCATATACTATATTTACAATTAATAGGCAAAATGCAATAAATACTGCAATAATTGCTTTTGCCGGCCCACTTACTAACCTTATATTAGGATTATCTGCTTTTATAGTTATAAAGCTTGGATTTTATCATAATGAAGAAGAAAAGAAATTCTTAGAATCTTTATTTATGTTGAATCTTATGCTTTTTATTATAAATATGATTCCATTTGAAGGAACGGATGGATACTGGATTTTAGAATCTATTAAAAAGATAATTTAAGGAACAACGGCCTTTTTATGATTAAATATAATAGATAGATCATCTTCAGTACCAGATACTATACTATCAATATAATCTGAGATATTATAATAGAAGGAGATATTGCTTTCATTGAGTGGAATATATAAAATTGCTTTTATTGGTTTGTCTATGTCCACATATAGGTATATGCTATCAGGAAGCCTTTTTATAGTAATATAATCTGTATCTACTATTATAGCACTTTGACCTAGAAAACTAGCTTTAATTTCTGCAGCCTTTATATATATAAAATCGATAATTTGATTCCCCCATATACTACCTATAATAAAGCCAAACAATACTAAGAGGATAGACTTATTCATAATATAGTAGAACTTATAGATAAATTTATATTTTTAAAAGGATATAGTTAAAAAATGAATAAATTACAAAGAGCAATATCCTTTTTAGTAGGGATGTATTTTGTAATTCAGATTGCTGGAATAATTTTTATAGCTTTAGGATTTATAGATGGAAGAGCATATCTTCTTGGATGGATAACAGGATCTACAGCAGCAATAGTAATAAGTTTAATACTAATTTTAGCATATCTGGGAGAGGAAGGAAAGAGAATAGTAGAAGCTATATTATCTAAGATTTTATAAATTAATGGAGATAGCAAATACTTTTTTTATAATTTTTACTTTAATTTGTTTTGTTTTATTATATTTTGGAAATCTTTTAAGTATAGAAAATATTTTGATAATGTTGGGAACGATAACTTCTGTTTTTTTAATATCTGAATTTTTATAGTAAAAATATTAAAAAGTTATATAAGAATATTATTTTATGTCGAAGATAAGAAAACAATTATCAATTGCCTTGACTGGGAAAAGAATTTTACAGGTAGCATACTTGTATGCAGTACTATCAGTATTGAGGAATAAAGATGTTAGAAAGATCGTTAGAGTAATAGATCATTCAATGGATATTGCTAGTAAAACTTTGAGAGAAACATATAAAGAGATTCTCTTGTCAAAGAAAGAAGAGATACTTAGAATAATGAATGAAAGATTCAATATACCTGCCGAAGAAGCAGAAAAATATATTAGAGATCAATTAAATTTAGATATTGGAGAAAGGATGGAAGAAAGAGGTAACAACTAGAAAGGAAGCTTTTTTAATATTTTTTTATAAGCTTCTATAATATTTATTCTATCTATTGTAGCCATTTCAGAAACGAAATCTATATCCTTTTTTAACACATTTTTAACATATTCACATCCAGTTTCACAATTCTTTAACATAGGGCACCCACTACACCATGGACCAGCTTCTCCCTCAAGGTTTATTTTATTTTTTAAGGCACTATATAAAAGTAAGGCACGAGTTAAAATTATGTTAAATCCTCTATTTATATCCTCATTATTTAGTTTATATATCCTTTTTAAGAACATATTCCTGTAGATATATATTAAATAAGCATTAAATTCTTTGTTAAATTCTTCACTTAAAACTTTAGTATAGAAACCAAGCTGATACATATCTGATTCTTGAGGGGATAAACTTTTATCCATTGTACTTTTTATTTCAATAACAGCATTTTTAGATACGAAATCTGCAGATCCAGCAATAACAATTATGTCATCTCCAATTTTTTTTACATATTTTATCGGAAATTTATATATTAAAAACATCTTCTTATTTTTAGATTGTAATTTTTTTATCGCATATTCAATTCCAAAATCTAATATATTTCCAGCTCTTGTAGATGGACTTAATCCAGTTATTAAAGTATCATCAATATATTTTTGATAAGACAATTTTAAGCATTTAGATAACTCTGAAGGATACATAAAATATGTATTTTTAATTATTCTTTTCTTTTTTTCCAAATTTAAGGAAGAGATATCTAGTAGATTATTTAGGAAAGTTTCATCTACTTCACTAGTAAAGTATAAAGAGATTTTCTTTTTTATTTTGTTTAAAATAGAGAATATCTTCATAAAATATTATTTGGCAATACTACTTAAAAAAAATTCTAACGACAAAATTTTTAAGAATGGGAATTTTATAACCATAGTAAAATAGTTATTACAGTAAAAAAACTAATAGATGGTGGTATTTATTAAAATAGAAAAAAATTTACAATGAAAATAAATAAGATTTATATATAATAAAAAACAATTATAAAGTATGGCCATAGAACAAAGAGAAAAAATATTGCAATATTTGTTTGTTTTTGCAGTATTAGTTCTAGCATTTGCAGTATTCCAATCAGCACAAAAAGGAACACAAGTAGTAGTACAATACCCACAACCAGTACCACAGCAACAACAACCAACAGTAACACAGCCAAAGCTAGTTAATGTAGCCTCTTTGTTAGTATTTGCTATAGACTTAGAAGCTAATCCAGTAGCAGGAACAGTAGAACTATGGAGAGTAACAAACTTAAGTGAAGTTACTAAAAGAGCATTCTATTCTACGGAGGGATATTCATTATGGATGACAAAGACAATAGATGAATTAGGAGTAGCACAGTTTGATATTTCAAGAGCACAATATGAAGTTATAAATAAAATGATACAAGAAGGAAGAATGAGATTATTTGCAGTAGTAATTCCATCTGGAAACTATTATAGAGAAGGAGTAGAAGTACCAAGAATTTCATTTGTCGAAGGACAAGAAGTAAATACATTAACAGTACAAGTTAAACCTATAGCACAATATATAGATCTTGTAAATCCAGTTTTAGATATCAGAGGATTGTCTTCTGGAGCTGAAAGAACTAGAGATTTCAGAATATTAACAATTTCTGAAAATGAAAAGGGAGTATTAAGACTATATAAATTAGAAGTAGAACCAGCAGAATTGTCAAGATTAACTAATTTCATAAAAGAACTCACAATAACATATGGAGATAAAGTAGTAGAACTTATAAAAGACGGATCAGTAAAATTAGAAGGAACAGAAGAAATAGTATTCCCTGTTAGAGAATTAAAAGCCAACGATGGAATAAGTATTAGAGTAAAATTAGTATTATCAAATGCACCTGATGCAGCAGTAGATGGAGCAGAAGTAGCAAAAGTAAAGATATATGATGTTAGAGATCAAAAAGTAGGAGAAGTATCTATAACATTAGATACGGCATAGACCCTAATTTATTTTTTTATAAATTTTATATATAATAACAAACATTTGTAAAAATAATTTTTAATAGAAAACATATAAAATAGATATATGGAAAAAGGAAATCCGCTATATAAGATAACAGCATACGAGGTGATGATATTTATCTTCTTATCAATAGCATTGTTATTTCTAATATTGACTGGAAATATATACATAGGAAGTGGAGAAAGAGAAGCAGGACAGCTATTCTTTGTATCATTAATACTTTTAGTAATGGGGCTTTTAGGATGGCTTTCTTATAATCAATTAGGAGAGAAAATAAGATATGAAACAATAGATCAAAGGTATATAATTCCTGCTGTAGCAATAGTTTTGGGATCTTGGATTCTCGGATATAGTTTGTTTCAACTTGGAATATACGAAGCAGGATTAGGATCGACAATTACTCCATCTACTCTTTTAAAATATTTAGGAATGTTATCATCAATATTTTTAATATTGTTTGCATTTATAGAAAATCTAATATTTGTGGTAGTAATTCCACTATTTATTCTTGAAAGTATTCTAGGAGTAAGTTTGGAAGAGGCAAAAATTAAGCATTATTTGTTTGCAGCTATTATTTCTGGATTTGTAGCAGCATTAGCACATGTAGCTTGGAAGCCAGTTCCAGCATTAGTAAATACATTTATATATTTCTCTTCATGGACATTTTCTACTCTTCTTCTTAGGAATAGTATTCTAGCAGACATTGTTCATATGGTCGGAAATGCTCTAGGCATATTATATGTGGTAATGTATCCCGGATATATACTATGGTGAAATTGAAAAATATACTATTTGTAAGTTTATTTATAGCATTAACTTTATTGATAGGGATTTATCTATACGATTTAAAAGTAGAAACAGTATTAAGTAACATAGTTAAATCTCAACAGAGTTTTACCGGAATT
>JAWAJM010000008.1:0-10611 GCA_038996625.1 Candidatus Aenigmatarchaeota archaeon | reverse complement strand
TTAATTTTTGTTTCTTCATTCTTTCTTATTTCTGCATCATCTAACCATAGATTTAGATGAAGGTCCAAAGCCCTTAGAGTTCCTGTTATTTCTTCTCCATTTTTTAATCTTACTAAAACTCTTTTGCCTTTAGCTTTGTCCAAAGCATCTATTGGTCTTTCGTTCATACTTAATTCTATAATACTTTAAGTATTTAAATATATTTTTATGGTTTAGAATCACGAAAATATTTCTTAATTTTTTTGTAAGTCTTTTCTATAGGTTCTGGCATAACTTTTGTAGAAGAAACTATTTCTACGAAACCTGCATCACTTCCGAATCTAGGAACAATATGAAAATGTAAATGCTTAACACTAGCACCGGCAACCTTTCCTATATTGCATCCAATATTAAAACCTTTAGGTTTTAAACATTTTTTTAACTTAATTATACAAAACTTTATAGTTTTCATAAGCTTCATAAGCTCCTCGTCATTCAATTCTTCAATACTACTTACATGCTTTTTCGGAAATATTAAAAGATGTCCAGTTGTGTATGGATAATTGTTCATTATAACATAGAATTCTCCCTCTTTCAATATTTTAGCTTTTGTTTTGCCTCTTGCAATACTACAAAGAAGGCATCTTTTATCTTTACTTTTTTTCAAAATCCATTTCATCCTATTTGTCCATATGTACTCTAAATACATACTATCTTAATTATTCAATAGTAAAATAAATCTTTAGTTTTTCTGGAATTTCAAATAATTTCAAATGAAGTCCAACATCAATATAAGCCCAACTAATAATTATAGCTTCAAAAGATCTCAAATAATCCTTTTTTTTATAAAAATATTTAGAATCAGTGTAGTATGAAAGTGCTAAATTATAAATTTCTAAAGACTTTTCATCAACGATTTTAATACTATCTAAGACTTCTCTCATCTTAGTTATTTCTTTATTACATATTTTTTTTATTTCTGTAGATTCTCTCATACGATTTATAAGCAAAGAATTTTAATAATGATTAATGAATGTGATATCTTTGAATTTACTTATTAAATTTGTAATTTCTTTAGCTATGGGTGCTGTAATTGGAATAGAGAGAGAAAGAAGAGCGAAAGGAACAGTTTTTGCTGGTTTTAGAACATTCATGTTAATATGCTCATTAGGTTTAATAACAGCATTTTTACATGCAAATTTTAGTCAGTTTTTTTCTTTCTTAATAGTTCTTATTATAGGTTCATTGTGTTCTCTAAACTTCTATAGAAAAATAGCTAAAAATAAAGAAGCAGGTATAACGACAGAGGTAGCCCTTCTTCTAACTTTTTTCATCGGTTTTATATTCTATTTTGAAGAAGAACCTTACATATTTTCGTTAGGTCTAACTTTCATTTTAACATGGATACTTTTTTTAAAAGAGAAGATGCACGAATTTGCACATAAAATAAAAGTTGAAGAAGTTAGAGATTTCTTAATTTTTGGTTTAATATTTTTTGTAATATATCCTATATTACCAAATCAACCTATAGATCCGTTAGGAACATTAAATCTTAAATTTGTTTGGTTCGGTTTAGTTTTGATTTTAGGTTTAAGTTTTTTCGTATACATAATCATAAAATTATTGAAATATAAGGGGTTAATTTTAGATGCTATTTTAGGCGGACTTATAAATTCAATTTATATGTCAAATTTCTTTTCTTCTAAATTAAGTGAAGGAAAAATAGCTAAGTATGCGATATTGCTTTCTCTTTCTTCTCTCTTGAATAGAGTTTTTATACTTTCTACTATAATTAATTTCAACAATTTTTCAAAATTACTGTTTTTGCCCATAGTTTCATTTATGGGCTATATAGTTGGTGTTAAAAAATTGAGAGAATTAAGAATTAAAAGAGAAGATATTAGTCTTAAATCTCCATTAGACTTAAAGTTCGCATTCATCTATATTTTAATTTTCATATCAATTTTCTATGTAGCAAATTTGATGTACATAAAATTGGGAAAAGATTATATTTATTTACTTTTACCTATAGGTATATTAGATACAAGCTCTTTAACAGTCACAGTATCTTCTTTATTATCTAAATCAGAAGTTTCAAGATTCTTAACGTTCCTTATAATTTTGAATATATTAGGAAATTTTATTGTAATTTATAAAAATAATAAAAAAATCGCTAAAGAAGTTGTAAATATTCTTGTGTTTTTATCTCTTTCAATTTTATTATTTTATTTGCTTTTTAATTTTTGGTGAGACAAATGATAGTTAGTTTTTTGGGAGCCATGGGATGCGTTGGTGCTAGCGGAATTTTGGTTGAAGAGAAGGGAACTAAATTAGTCTTAGATTATGGAACAAAACCGAGAGAAATACCACCAAAATTTCCTCTACCAGTAGAAAAACCTACAGCTGTTTTATTATCACATTCTCATTTGGATCATTCAGGAGCAATACCAATTTTGGTTAAAGACTATTCGACTCCAATATATTCAATAAACGTTAATAGAGAATTAGTTGAGCTTTTACTGGAAGATTCAATAAAAGTCTCTGCAGAAGAAGGTTATGATTTACCATTTAGCTCTTATGACATTAAACAAACGATAAAAAATTTTGTTGATGTTTATTATAATAAAAAGGTAAAAATAGGCAACATTATGGCAACTTTCTTTGATGCAGGACACATACCAGGTAGTTCCATGATATTTCTAGAGACACAAAAAGATAATATATTATATACCGGAGACTTTAACACTATAGATACTCGATTAATAAATGGTTGTGAATTAGAATTACCCAGAATAAAAAATTTAATAATTGAAAGTACCTATTCAGATAGAGACCATCCCAATAGAGAGGAAGAAGAGAAAGAACTTATTAAGATAATTGATGAATCCATATCAGATGAAGAACCGGTAATAATTGCTTGTTTTGCAGTAGGAAGGGCGCAGGAGATATTGTTGATTTTACAAAATTATGGAATAAATTATCCTATATACATGGACGGTATGGCAAAAAAAGCAACTACAATTATAGCTAAGTATAAGAATTTATTGAGAGATCAAAGAAAGTTTGATGATGCTTTAGATTTTGTTAATTTCGTTAAGCCTGAAAAAAGAAAAAAAATAATTAAACAACCTTGCGTGATATTAACAACAAGCGGTATGCTAAATGGGGGTCCAATCGTTTACTATATAAGTAAATTGTATAAAAGAGAAAAAGCAAGTTTAATACTAACAGGTTGGCAAATAGAAGGAACTCCGGGTAGAATTTTATTAGAGACAGGAAAATTCATACACGATAATAGAGAAATAGAAGTAAAGATGAGAGTTAAGAGACTTGATTTTTCTGCCCATGCTGGTAGGAAGGATTTGTTTAAATTTGTTAAAAAATTAAACCCAGAAAGAGTTTTCTGTGTTCATGGTGATCATACTCAGGAATTTGCAGAAGAACTTAGGAGAGAAGGATTTAATGCTGTAGCTCCTTTGGCTAACGAAAGAATTTTTAAGCTAGAATAATTAACTACTTATTAATAGTCATAAAGCCATAAGGTTTAAATATTTTACTACTATATAGTAATTATGGACATTAGAAAACAGTTAGAAATATGCTATTCAAATTACAAGAAATGGAAAGAAAAAGCTTTTAGTATTGGTAATCTAGAAGTAAGGAAATCCTTAGAAAGAGCATTTTTCTGGTTGGAACTTCATTCTGCGTTATATGCTATAGGTTTATTAGAAATTAAAGCTAAAACGAAACAAGAAAAAAAAGAAATTTTAGAAGCTAAGAAAAAAATTATTGAAAAATTAAACGAATATGAAAAAACATTATCTGAAGAGATAAATTTCTAGGTTATTTTCCATGAATAATTTCTATTACATCGTTATCTTTAAGCTCATAATCTGCTGAAAGAGTTTTCTTAGTTTTAACATCTATACCAGCAATGAACTTACTTCCTATCTCTGTATGTATTAGAAATGAAAATTCTTTCAACTTAGTTCCCTTTTTTACGAGAAATGCATCTGGAAGAATATTACCTTCAGAGTCTGTTAATTTGTTCCTATCGGCGACGGGATAAACAACTATATAGTTTAACAAATTAAAAACTGTATAGTTTAAGCTTTCTTGAATTCCAGTCCCACCATATCTAAATAATATTTCCTTCTCTATTTTTTCTAGTGCTACTTTTTGCACTTCAGTTAGTTCAGAAGAAATCAGTTTAATCTTTCCATTTTCTATTTTTATTAGACCTTTTTTAATTGCAGTTTTTAGTGCTATTTCTGCTTCAGCAGAAGCAGGTATAATTTTATATTTGTTCTTTAACTTTTCATAGTTTCTTCTAGAAGATTCCAAGTCTATTTTGTTAGCAACAATCAAAATAGGTTTCGATATCTCTCTAAGCTTTCTAGAAAACTCTTCTAAGTCAGATAGGCCAAAATTATCTAAAACATATTCAATTTCTTTTCTTTTAACTTCTAAACCACTTAGTTGTTTCTCTAATATCTGAACGATTTCATCTCTTTTCATAGAATTTAAATTTCTTCTGTATTTTTCCAATCCTCTTTCTATTATTCCTTTAAACCATTTATTGATTTCGTTTTCAACAAATTTTATATCATTTTCCGGATCATAATCAATTGTGGGTTTACCTTCTTCATCGGTAGTTCCAGAGAAGTCTACAACATGAATTAAAGCCTCACATTTTCTCGCCTCATCTAAAAATTTTAAACCCAAACCTCTTCCTAAATGCGCTTGTGGAACTATTCCTGGAAGGTCAATTAATTTTATTGGTATACCTCTTATTCCATCATTACAATAGCCCCTTTTAGGATTACATCTCGTATTAAATTCTTTTTCTATACATTCTTTTGTAACATAAGAAATAGCAACATTAGGTTCTAATGTTGTAAACGGAATTGGAGCTATTTTTACGTCAATCATTGTAGCCGCTTTTAAAAAAGAAGACTTTCCAGCGTTCGGTTTGCCTATCAGTCCAATTTCTACCATTCAATAATTAGATAAAAAAAATTAAAAGAAAGAGAAAAGAGTTCTAAAGATTGATGGATAAGCGAATAGAGCAGCTAGATATATTGAAATTATAAATGCTGTCGCTATTATCGCTTTAGAAACTATTACTGTTATTAAATCACACTTGAAGCTTTCTTTTAGTACTTTTATATTTCCACTGAAACCAATTGTGAAATAAAGCATGAAAAGAATTAAGCCTATAATTCCTGAGACGTATGGTATTGTCTTAGATATCAATGAAACTACTATTGTGCTGAAAGCCAAACCAAAATACGGATATGTCAATGCATCGAGAGCGTTTTTATAATTACCCTTCCCGCCAAACATTTTGAGCGTTACTGTTATAAAGAAGCTGATTATTAGTTGGAATATAATTCCCAATACTAAAGCAGCTAATGAATATTTGAAGTTTTCTAGCGCAACACCTATTGCAATACTTATTAATATCCAGTTCAAACAAGCTAGAACCAGAGTCGTTTCTGTTTTTTCTTTTTCTATCTTAGATAGAAAGTTATGAGGTTCTATTAGCAATTTTTTTAACATTTCGATATTTATTGCCATAAATATTCTTAATTTTTGAGGGTTTAAATATTATTTTCTTATTAACTTTTGGCTAGATCATATATTTCTTTAATCATCTTCTCTATTCTTTCCAACTTCTCATTTAACAGTTCATATCCTAATCTTAAACTTTCTATTTTATCTATAAGTAGTTTAAATTCGTTACTCTCTTTATTCTGTTTGTTGTCAAAGACGGTTTCGTTATTTTCTGTACTTTTATTAGATTGTTGAGATTCTTGAAAGAGGGGTTGTGATGTTTGTGAAGATGATTGAAGAGGATAGCTTTCCTTTTCACTCTTCTTTGGTTTCAGAAAATCAAACATTCCCATTTTTTTATTTTATCCTATATTTAAAATTTCTTTATAACCATCTCTTATTTTTTCACATAGTTGTTTGCAAAGTTCCAAGTATCTTCTTCTAACTCTAAAATAGAAGAAGTAGTTGTACATCCATAATAAACTTTTGTATAAGAAAGACTTTTGAAAGGGAGTATCTTGTTTATATTCTGTAGTTAATTTGGCCCCTATTAATACAACAACCTCGCCCTCTTTATTAGACTCTTTGGGTTGTTTACCCTGTATAATTATTTCAAAAAATACCTTGCTTCTGCTATCTAAAGATTTTTGAACTATTACTCTAACATAAAAACCTCTAGGGTCATCACTATTATCCCATCTGAAATCTCTTTCCCAATAGTCCGCAGGATCTATTTCTAAATATTTTCTACATATTCCAAATAAAGATTGATAAGCTAGAAACGGATTAGGTCCTCTGTAGGATATTTTAATATACTTTTCTGGAACTAAACAATCATCTTCTATAATCCAAGTCATAGTTATCTCTTTGGTAATACGTTTAGAAATTCTTTTAATTCGTTATAAATTTGCATTATTATTGCAACGCATTCTTCTTTGTATTTCTTTCTATTCTCTTCGTATATAAATTTATGATAGAAGGCCCTAAAAAGCTCATAAAGTAAACTTCTTTGCCATAGAGTGTCTTGAGGATATTCTGTCCTAAGAGCACCATCTATTGTTATTGAAAGATTACCTTCCTTTCCAAATTCTTTACTTGGTTTTATTTTACCTTTTATGGAGACCGTTATTTGAATAAAAGAAAACTTGTCCATATCCTTAACTACGTCAAAGTTTACGCTAAACTTTTCCTCTTCCCCACTTCTATCCCAACTAAAATCTCTTTCTATAATTTCATTTTCTGGCATTTTTGTTACTGATGCCAGAATTTTTTTTGCTTGATAGTAAGCTATTTGAGGATTAGGACCATTATATTCTAAGCTTACAAATTTTTTTCCAGGAAGAGGAGAGGTCGTTCCCATCGTGGCTAAACAATCTTCATGAATTATGAGTTTTGTTCTCGCAAATATAGGCATAAATATTTTTTGAAACAATATATTAAATGTTAATATTTAAGAAAATTTTGTCTGTAGCGATTTTTACTCTTGCTATTATTCTTATTTTTATAGCTGGCTTTACGACAAAAACCAAAATATTTTATTATTCAATCTTCTTTGCTTCTATTTTATTGTATTTATTTTTAATGGTGATGTAATGTTCCAAAAGATTTTTGGACTATTTTCTATAATTTTTGGTATATGGCTTATAATTGGTTTTCCTTTTTTGGACAAATATCAACCAGAAGGCATGGCTAGATTTTCAACATTTATTGGAATTATTTTAATTGGAATAGGGATGTTCTTGCTAAAATATTAAGTTGTATAACAAAAATTATTAATGGTAAGATATCCAGAAGGACCGCCCCCTCTAGGAAAAGATCTAAAACCTGGAGAGGGAATAAATTCTAATCCATTAGATCAAGATATTACTCTAGACTATACTTCTCAATTGGGGGGGTGTACTGGAGCTTATTATGGTATATCTTTTCAATTGGGCAAATGGGGATTTGAAAGAGCTAAAATTAATGAAAGCATATTTGTATCACCAATAAATAAAGGATATTACGAATTAGTTTTGAAAGAAAAAGAACAACTAATGCAACAAATAAAGGTGGGCTTGCAAAGCATAGCTGAGGCATATTCAGATTTGGAACTTTTGTTGCATGATTTAAGAAAATATAGACGTTATGTTGAATATTTTGAAAAAATTAAGGAAATTGAAAAGAAAATTCAGAATGAAAAAAACGAAGAGATGAAAAAGAAATTAGTTAATGAAAAGATTAGTATAGAGCAAACCTTAAGAGCTGTTTTCATAGATGAAGTTGATATACATACTGATTTGCCAAACACACCAATTTCTCTAAGGTCAATATCATCTAGATGGCCAACCATAATTTCTGATTTTATGAAGTTAGGAGAAGAAAAATCACCAGAGGAAATAAAGCTAGATGTTTCTTATGCTGAGAAGGTCGTTCTTGCCACAAAAAATAAGTTATTTTTAGAATGGAAGAAAATGTTTTTAGAAACGGTAGTCGAAAGATATAGAAGATTAAAAGAGTTAGCTGAAGCTAGAAAAAGATCAATTGAAGAATATAAAAATTCTCTAAGACCTATAATAGCTAGATATAAGATGATTAATGATGCTTTGTCCTCTTCTGGAGGTAGGGCTGCAATTTTAAGAAGTTTCTTTAGGCCAGATGCTCAAGCGTTTTCTATCGATTCTATGACACTTTGGGCATGGAAAGCTATTGCGCCAGCTGAAAAATGGAAAGCTAGTTATGAAAGAATAGCAAAAATTCTTCCAGAAGAAGCAGGTTTCACTCAACAAGAAATTGAAGAACTTATTAAAAAAGGAATAATAAAACCAGGAGATAAAATCGATTCTCTACCAGTAGAGCCATCAATCGATAATGTAGTTAGAAAAATCAAGAGAGAAATAGAAAAAGAGTACAAAATTAAGTTAACGGCTTCTGATCTTTTTGAGGCAAGAAAAAGACTTTTGAGTAGATATTCTGCTGGAGCTGCTGTTGGGACTGAAGGTGTACTTTGGCCATTTAGTCCTTATTTTGTTTTTGTAGAACTTCCATTAGAAAGAGCTGTTTTATTTTTACCTAATGGAGCACAAATAGAAGATTTGATGATTAGACTAAGAACTTATGTCAAAACACAAAATATAATAATTGGTCATATTTTAGAGTTAATAGCTAGAGAAAAAAGATTTGAATATGAAATAGGCGCATTATTTGGAGAATTTGGATTAAGTAAAGATAGATGGGAAAGCGTAGAAAATATGTTAAAAGAAGAGTTTGGGGAAATTTATGGAGAATATAAAGAGATAAAAGAGGATGAGCAAAAAAAGGAAAAAAATTTATTAGATCAGATATTGGGATTCTTCTCCAAAATAAGTGAATACTTTGGAATAAACTTAACCTTTATTAGAGCTAGAGGACCTTACGAGTTTATAGTTTCAGATAGGATAACAAAGTATTACTTAAAACAAGCTGGAGTATTATTTTCTGAAATAAGAAATTATTTCAATCTTGTTTTTAATGTACCTGGTGCTAGAGGTGTTTCTTTAGTATGAGTTATATTGTTGGTGTTTCTAGTGGATGGTGGAGTATTGCTAGGAACACAGATCTTTTAGGGTTAGCAAGTAAAATAGGTTCTGCAGCAACTTATGGTATAAATTTCGTTCAAGTGGATTTTGAAAGTATTTCAGAATTTCAAGAACCAGATGTTGTAAAAAATATAGTAAGACTTATAGATACTTTGCAAATAAATTGGGGAATGCATGCAGAATTAGGAGAAGGTCTTGCCTTAGAAAGTGCTTTAGAGATAGTTTGGAAGCAAAGTCATAGGAGATTGAATCAATATTTAGATTCGATTTATTACAAATTTTTTGTAGAAGAAAAAGATTATTTAGAGAGAAAATGTAGGGAAAGTGGAAAAAGAATAACAGATTATTTACCAAAGTATATAGTTTTCCATGCCTCAAATCTACCAACAATATCTATGGTAGTGGAAAGATATAGATACGCAGGTCATATAACTGTAGATATAAATGGAAATCCAGATTGGGTCCAGTTTTTTGAGAAAGAGAACGACATTGAATTAAAAGAAGCTAAAGCTAGAACAAAAAAATGGATTTTTAATTCAAACCTGCTTTACTTTATAATAGCAAGAGAAAGCGGTTTAGGATTCGAATCCATAGAAGATATAGAGTCGAGAATATTAAGTAAATATTTATCTGAATTAATTGAAAACGAAAGAAAAAAATTGATTGAAAGTGGAATAAAAGATGAAAGTGAAATATTAAAAAAGTTGGATGAAGTTAGAAACAACTTTATTAATGAAGTTAGAAATAATCGAGATAAAGTTGAAGAGCTTGCTTGGAAATTTTTTGAAGAAATAACTTCATTAAGATTTGCTAGGGGTGCGATAACCTATGAAGAAATAGCATACTTAATAATAGCCCGTTACCTATATGAAGCCAGAAACTCTGACAAAGAACCACTTTGGAAATATTTTTTTGGCAATAAAAGTTGGGAAGAGTTAGAAAAAGAGATAGGAATAAAGTTTTTTGATGAGAATAAAGGAGAGGTTAGGTTACCAGATGAGATAGTTGCTATGGTTGCATCAAGATATATATTAGGTCATTTTATGAACAGAAATAAAGAAGAATTTATTTTAGAATCCAAAAAAACATTTTCTAAGGTAAATGAAAATGTAAGTAATGAATTTGAAAAATTTTTGAAGTTGACACCATTTTCAAAGATTAAAAAAATAGGAATAAGGATAGTTTTTGAAAATCCAGAAATTTCGAGATCAGGAGAAGAAGGATTACAAAGATTATGTAGAGCAGATGATATATATAGAATGGTCAAATGTGGTGATGAACTATGTAAGTATTCTTTGCTTTCGGATAATATTGATTTAAGTTCAGTTTCACAAGATCCTCCATTAGGAATGGTTTTTGATCAAGAACATTACCTACATAACAATATGGATCCTATTAAAGAAATAGAAAGATTGAAGAATATCATGGAAATAGAAAAAGTAGATATAGGTAGATATTTGTTAGTGTTTCATGTAGGTTCACCAAAACCGTATCATCCTGCTCATGAGCCAATAGATATTGG
>JAWAJM010000007.1:0-11158 GCA_038996625.1 Candidatus Aenigmatarchaeota archaeon | reverse complement strand
TATCTGAGATATTCTTTAGAATCCTTGCGCCCTTTTCAATTCCTAATATAAAAGCTGTACCATTTATTACCTTGTATTGGACTTTTGGGTAAGTGTAAAGGAATTCACCATCTTTGACATGATGATGCAATATTGGATATTCTTCAAATTTTTTACCAATATAACCTCTAAGTTGGCTTGGTTTTTCTTTTATCGGAAAATCTGTTTTTAATATAAGATAAGAAACTTTTAATTTCATTTTTACAACTTGGGAAATTTTGCTTTTTCCATTAGATCATCTATCTCTGGAAAAATAAGCTTTGCATACTCTTCAACTTTCTCATAGAATTTTTTCACTTCTGGAATATCTTCATTAGTTATTGGTTTTAGGCCATGAGCTAAAATAGATTCGTTCCTCCTCTTTAATAACTCTTTAATTTCTTTATCATTTACATATCTTTCACCAAGCTTGTCTTCCAAGTCCTTAAGAAGTTCGTAACTTTTTTGTAAACCAAGCTTTACTTTCCCCTCATCATCTCTTAGCTTATTATATTTATCTTGGATGTGTGAAGGGATTTTTTCTATCTTAACATTAGATGTGTATATTCCAAATTCACTTAATCTACATTGTGCTAACAATTCCATGATCCTGTACAATCTGGCCACTGCATCTTCATATTTTTCTTCTTTAAGTCGTCTTTTTGCATTGTTTAACAAATCTGCAACTAAAAATTTACCTTTATTTTTTAATAATTCCTTTTGATCATCTAAATTCATCGAGCTTGTTAATTTTCCGAGAAATTCTTTATTTTCTGGTGGAACTTTTTTTATATTTTTCAGGAGTTCCCAAGCTTTTATATGATCAAACTTATCCCATAAATCATAACCTTGAATAAATTTTTCGTAATCTACTTCCTCTTTTGGCATTACAATTCGTTTTAGGTAATCTATGGCCTCTCCAAACCTATGATGGTTAAATGCTTCTTTAACTTTGTCGAATAGGTACTTATCATATGCTGCAAACAAATTTTGTTCGCGTGGTGCTTCAGTTCCGGGGATTACAATTCCATTTTCACCTCTTTCACCTGTTACTAGGCTAAGTTTTTTCTGATATAACATGGAACAAATAGCAGCACTTGTGGTCATTGTTTTAGTCCCTGATGTGTAATCAATAATTATCTCAGCATCTTC
This sequence comes from Candidatus Aenigmatarchaeota archaeon, assembly GCA_038996625.1. GTDB lineage: Archaea > Aenigmatarchaeota > Aenigmatarchaeia > CG10238-14 > SpSt-28 > SpSt-28. The sequence goes on along the minus strand of JAWAJM010000007.1, from coordinate 9,988 downwards.
TTCTTTTTTTATTTCTTTTTCTATTTTTGTATAACATTCATGAAAATCGTCTACATTCTCTATTTTAATAAATTTGTAACTTTTTAGTTTTGCCCCCATTTTTTCATTGTATTGTCTCTTCAAAGATTCTAATGTTTTTTCGCTATCTTTGGATCCGAAGAATACTATCATATCTGGATTGTAATGTTCAATTGAAGTTAAAAGGCCGTGTGCAAGTCCGTTTATCTTTTTGTTGCTTGGTCCTACTCCAGTGCCAACGGTCATAAATAATGTTCTTTTCATTTTGGGATCACCTTCACCCATCCTAGAGGATAAGCTGGGTTTCCATTTTCACATACAATTTTTCGAGTTTTAGGAAATGTTTTCACATAATAAGGTTTGTTTCTCCGCTTACCTAATCTAAATTTTTTTCTTAATCTAAAAAAGAAGTCATTTTCATTTTGCAAGAGTCTTCCGATTGTCATGCTATGCCATCCCACGCCCCAAGCGAAATGGAGTAGGAATTGGTTTTTTTGAATTTTAAGATTTTCATAGAATTTGAGGATAGGGTCTAATCTGCCATCTACATTGTATTCTTCGAAGAACTGTTTCTCATGTTTTATGAGATCTCTGGCAAATTCGTTGCAAATATCTGGTATTTTTACTAAAAGATCTTTTTTATCATCAAAGCCAAGTTCTCTTGCAATTTCATTACTTAAAAGAAACTTGTCGGTCTTGATTTCTAACTCTGTAGATACTCCAGGCTTTAAGGCTTCTATGAATATGCGAAATCCCTTGAATCCATAACCATGACGTCTAGTTGACAATATTCGAACGACTTTAATGCTTAAATCTTCAGTAGACTTTGTTTTTGTATCCGATACTCTTAATGCTTTTAATACGTCTCTGTTTGGACTTTTGCCAAAAACCAATTTTTCTATTTCATCATCGGCATTTTCTCTTCTGATTCTGTGATTATTCAACACTCTTTCAATTTCTCTGGTAAACCTATCCATGTCTTTCTTTAAAACCCACCAAAGAATAGCGGTTCTAATTGCCCCTTTTATTGTAGTCCCAGGAATATAAACCCTATCCATTGTCTTTATAAACTCATAAACCGCAGCACTTGGATGACCAAGTGAATTTTTCAAATCCATTTTAGTGAACTTTGTTATATCCAAACTATACCTTAGATGCTTCATGGCTAATTCCTGATAATCTCCTAAATCTTCTTCCCTAGTTAGATCAATGAAGGTTTCTGGATCAAATTTTTCGTCTCTAAAAAGACTATCCATATCGACTCTATGAAATTTTTTGTTGAGTATATATTCTATGGGGTAAATTTTACTTCCGTTCCCTATATGGACTGGTGATATAGTTTCCAAAAGAAATTTCATTCGATCACCTTAATTGGAAGTGGGAAAGCATAACCATAACGATAAACATCATGAATTTCAAATCCACTTGGATTAACCTTTATCAGGCCACCATATGTTCCTTTGTGTGATTGAAATGTACTTCCCTCTGTAAACATGCGCAAAAATTTTCTTCTCATGTTTCTTTTATCCTGGGAATATATCCATCCACTTCTTCCTACTATTTCATAAAATCCATTTTTTATGTAGGGTATTTCGTCCTTTCTTGGACGATATAATGAAAGAGTCACAAAATTCTCTTGTTCAGGTAAGTCAAAATTAATTTTTTCGAACTTTATCTTGAATAAACCTTTTCCATAGGTTCTATCACCGCCGATGCCTTCATCACCCAGAAGATACAGCGCCGATTTAATCTCTTTCTTAAAATCATTTGTTTTAAAATCTATCAGGAAATATAAACCAGAATCTTTAGAATAAACTGTTTCTCCGAAATGGTATATTTTTGAAGCGTTCGTTTTTCTGTCAATTACTACTCTAGGGACTTCTCTTATCCTCCAAATATTTTTATTAAATGATTCTCTTTCTTCGTCTGTAACAAGGACTCTGTTATCTTGAATTAAATAATCTTCTTTTAAAAATTCTCCAATCTTCGAGCCTTCAATAATATCCCTAAAAATTGTCTCAGAAACAAATTCAAGGTTTTTGAATTTTTTAATGTCTACTGGGAATTTTGAGATATCCAAACTTTTAGGAATTGGGAAAAATAAGACTTTTGAAGCAAAAGGAAATGCTGATGAAATCAGAAATGGAATTTCATGACCTTTAAACAAATCTAATAATTCCTCCAATTCTTCTGAGCCATATAGAAGCCGAAAAGCATTGCAAATAGCACTAAATAATGTGTCTGAATGTATATATTCTGATGTGTATTCTAATACTGATTCCTTTTCACCTAAATGAAAAGGTGCCTTGGGCTTTATTTTACATAAAGTATACTCCATTTTATAACCTATTGAATTTTGGTTTTTATTTTATCAAAATTGTTTATTAAATCAGATGGATTAAAGTAATTCTCATTTATAGCCGCCTTTGTTTTGATGTCAACATTTCCGGTTTCGTAGTCATTTTTTGAATTCCAATAAACTTTCATTTTTTCGAATTTGATCTTTCCATAACCTCTTGAACCTTGGCCGCCAAGATAATCATGTTCTAACAATTTCATGGCCTTAAATACATATTTTAGGTTGTCCTTATCTTCTTCAGTGAAAATATTGTAAATTATTTCAAAATTGAATTTCGCTCCAGCTGGAACTCTCTCTATTTGTCTTGGATTTGCTGCAGATGTTATCCTGTCAATCACATTTTCGAATTTAACTTCGCTGTATGGTAATTCCAATCCCTTTAGTAATTTTGCACTTTCCTTTGTCAATTGGGCATCCCTTACTATAAGCCTTGTAGGCTCGCTAAAATTTTTTTCACCGGGAGTTCCAAAGATTTTACACACTTTACAATTTGAATAATCTTCTTTGTTATCACAAATATGAATTTTTACCCCTCTTCCCACTTTTTGGTTTTGCTTTTTCCCTTCTGCTTTCTCAAGCAATGATCTCATTTTCCCTTTAAGTGAAGAACCTGGAATATATGGCTCATTTGTGACGGCATCCCTTATAATTGGTGTGTCCACTCCACCGATTTCCAATTTTACTTGTGATCCGCCAATATGTAGTCCTGTAATTGCCACGATTCCTCCTCGAATTATCACTTTTCCAAGTAAATTTACATCTTCCAATTTATTCACCACCATGGAATTTATGATATGCTAAAATTGCCTCAAAAAATTTCTTAAAATTTTTAAAATGCCTTTCATTGTCTACTTTTTGTATTGCAGTGTCTAGAACGTCCTGCAAATCTTTGACTTTGGTATCTCGATGACGTCCAGCAGCATATGCTAAATGTGGTCGTAGAAGGTTCAGTTTATCTGAATCAAATCCGTGCATCCTTTGCACTTGTGAAAATATGCCCCGAATTTGGGATGTTGTAAGTCTCTTTGGCTTTCTTCTTTCATCTTTGCTTAAATACTGGCCGAATTTATCTGCACACTCGACCATCTTTTCAGCGTTTCCTTCTAAAATTTCATCTAGGTTGGATTTTACATATTCTACAATTTCGCTACTCATACCCATCTTCCTCTTTTCTTGTTAAAAATTCAACCCATCTTAAAGCGACAGGTGAATGTTCAATTTTTTCACGGAAAACTTTGTGAAAATCTTCCAGATTCTCTCTATTTTCTTTTTTCGCGACTCTTGCAATTACATAGGCTAATAGCCATCTCCATCTTCCATACCTGTCATCATATTTTGCAAGTGTTACGTCTTTATTTTGACGTTGTTTTTCAAACTCTTGATAAACGAAATAAAGTTTCTGTATTAATCCTCGTGATACTCCATTTTCTTTTAGTAGATTATTTAATGCGTCTCTAAGATCAATCACGTCGTCGAAATCTTTCCATTTGATGGCTTTTTCCAAAAATGTAATAGCATCTTTTCCTTTCAGTTTCTTTGAATTCTCTAATGAGTCTCCAGCCATCTGTGCGGCCCTGTATAGTGGATATTTCTTAGTTGGTGCTATAAATATACCACTAGAAAGTGTTATATTTGGATTTTGACAAGTATATTCTCTGAAATCATTATATATATCATTTGAAAGTTCTGGCAGCTTATCCCAAGATCCCACAATAAATAGGTCATCTCCACCAGAATAAATACCATAAACATTATCTTCATACTTTTTACAGATTTCATTAATCCATGCAGCGAAATAAAGAGACAACATTGAACTAAGTGTTGAAATTCTTGATATTGTCGATCCATGCAAACCTTTGGAAAATATTTTCCCTAAATCATCTACATCAGCGCGTAGCACCCCCCATTTCTTAATTCCTATAGAACTATCAGCTAACTCATCAAATTCTTTTAGAGGAGTGTTCATTAAAAATTTAAATCCAAAGGATATTGGAGAATGGGCTTCTTTAACAAATTCACAATAATCTAAAAAATTAGAGTCATTTAATTTGAAAATTGTTATGTGATCTGCTTCAATTTTCTTTATATAATCTTTGACATTTTCCCAAAATTCGTAACGGTACCCAAACTCCGAAATTGCCCAATTCCAAGTTCCTTTTTCCAATATTCTTGTTTCTTTGTCATTTCTTATTTGGATGATGTAATTTGCCTTTGCGATTTGTTTTGCAAGTTCTTCGAAACTCTTACAAAGGGGACATTTTTTGATGTCTTCTTCCTCAATCAGGCCATGTTCACTTTCCCTTTCGCAAACATCACAAATTTCTTTACCTTCACCAGTCGGTCCAAAAATACGTTCATAGGCAACATCCAACACTTCAGAGAATTTATGCTTCTTCTTTTCTGCTATTTTTTTCCCTATTTCACCCCATCTTTTTCCAAATACTCCGGGTTTAAAATCATCCTCGGTAAGTTGGATCCAATCCATAACTAAATATAAATCTCCATTATGAATTTCTAATAATTTTTTTGTGATTTCCATTCGAATTTTTTCCAACTCTTTAGTGATATTTCCTGGCGCGAGAATGTAAAAATGTCCACCACCACAAAATAGGAGATTTGTAATTGGTAATCCTAGTTCATCTAGAATGAATTTTGCGATAGTTTCGCTTAGCAATTCCAAATAGAAGGATTTACCTCTAAGACTTTTAGCAGCACCTTTTGAAGTGATTGAATAAATAAATTTCTGAACTCCAGAGACGTCACCGCCAATTAATACAAATTCTTTCTTTCCATTATTTTTATACAGGCAGGTTACTATAGCGCAAGTTGTTTTAAGGTGATCGAATAGAGAAACGTCAGGTACATACTTCCTGATACTTGGAGTTGCAGATGGAATGGACCATGTATACTTCTTTAGGAGATAATAAAGGGTAATCACGTCAATTTTTGTTAATCTTTTAAGTTCTTTTTCAAATGATCTCCAAAGTTTCCTGTAGAAATAAACCCCAATTTCTACATTTAAATTAGGAAAAATCGTTTTTTTATCTAAAATTAATTTTTTAAGCGGATAATATTCTTCTCGGGGTGTTTGATCTGATTTTATACCGGAAATTTCAGAAAAAATCGAAACTAATGGCACATTTGATCTGTGTCTTGTTGATTCATCTTCCCTCTCTTCTCTTTCTGCGGATGAAAGCCCATCTGCAACTTTAATCATTCTTTGCTCTTTTGTTTCGGGGTTGTGATGATATAGAACCATTTCCTCGATTACATAAGGATCTTCAAATAAATGATGAAATTTTCTAATAAAATTTGCACTCCACTTTGGGTGGGCATACTCTACTTTTGAAATTTCTTGAAATTCAAGGTCTAATTCACTTCTTTTCTGTGTTCTCTCCCAGAATTTTCCAATATCATGTAATAAAGCTGCGATCTGTAATTTTTCCAAAATCATTTTATCACAAAGATTTCTGATATATTCTCCCATCTAAATGTAACAAAATTAAACAAGGGCTTAACATCCATAAGGCTTAACAAGATGATTGCAATCAAACTTCCGTGTAGGGATCCTAAAAATATGGAAAATATCATTGAAAAGCTTAAAATTGTGTAATAAAAATAAGTAAAATATGAAAATGTACCAGGAGATAACTCACATCTTAAACAAAGTGGAAAATAACAATTTTCAATTTTAAATATCTTCTCTGGGGCTATAGGGAAAATAATATTTTTTATTTGCAATTTTATCCCTAAATTTTAATTATGTATATTTTTTCTGTTGATTTTTATTTTTTATTTTTTTACTATTTGAATCAAGTCAAAAAATTTAAATAAAAAAGCTTTGTAAAAATTACGTTTTTATGTGGATAAGTGTTTTACATACAATATATATTGTAACGAGCATTCTTCAGTTGATTTCTTTATTTATTTGCCTGCTACCTTATAGTTTTTATAATTGAATACTCTCTTCAATAGATATAATTGTTCCAAAAAGAGTTCTGAAGTTGTATAGTGGTTTGCTAGATAACTCTAGCATTGCAAATCAACATTTACCCTCCTTCATGCTTGGTATCATATTTGTAGCCTCTAGTTTTTTTGTATGATTCATTGTATTTCCCATCAGCCGATTTTAAGTTTCAAAACATTAATGACCTTAGCATAATATCCTACAAGGACTTGGCCATTTTCATTTTTAATTAGCTTTTTTCGGCTGAAAATCCCAACACTCTCTTTTAAAGGCCTTAAATAAATCTTCTTTCATGGCATAACTTCTAGCCGGTATAATAGAAATTCTTTTGATGGTGTAGTGTACTTACTTATTAGTATCTTTGTAGGCTGTTTTCCAGGGTTTCGGCGATAGCGTTCCATTCGTTCAAAATTTTGTGAGGGTTTTTAAATAATGCACACTCGTATGATAGAATATTTTTGAGGATTAATATGTATTAAAATTTTCACTTATTTTATGAGAAATTTCGCCTCTCCCAAAATAAAATTTAATATGAGCTTTAAATCAGATATTAAGCATGTAATTTTTATTAATATTATAATGGCTTATTTATGAGTGGGGCTTGTATGAGAGAGGGTGCCCATAAAAGAATCGCAGCCTTTATAGGGCGTATATGTGGTCTCGATATCGAAGAGATGAAAAAGGGTAGTGTATATCCTGATAAGGTGGCCACAAGTTTTCAGCGCAATCTTAATCCTTATAGAATAGATTTAGGTTATCCTCATCATAAAAATACTGCAGAAAGGATAAGAACTTTAATATTTCAGTTAAGGAAGGATAGGCTGAGAGGAGAAATCTCTCCTTTTTATTTTGGTGTTTTAACCCATTTTATAGCAGATAAATGGTGTTATTCTTCTGACAGAGGAAATCTTCATGAAGAATTTGAAAGGCGATTAGAAAATGTTAAAATTGACCCTGGATGGGTCCATGTAGACATAATGGACGCCAGCATACTTGATACCATACCATACAATTACCCATTCCAAGTTCCTGGAGGGGAACTTTTGGAATCAGAGGCGATGATGGGAGCTTTCCAAGAATCTCTTATCACGGTAAAATCAATAATAGACGATGTTTACCCACCCAAAGAATATTGGAATTATTATATCGAATCAAAAAAATCCATTAAGGACAACAGTACATTATATTGGCTTTTAACATGCCTACATCCTCTTTTTCTATTAACAGCCTTTCTACAAATGGACATTTTCGCTGAAAGCGATACTATCAAAAGGTATGCTAAAATAAAAGAAAGAAGCTTCATTACAAATTTTTTACTAGGCATCTTTGGGTGCATTATCGCTCTAGGCTCCCCAATCTTCTGGCTTTGCATACTACCAATAATAGGATACTTCATGGCACAAAACTTCAAAATCAACAGAAAAGTACTAAAAAACATTGACTGGTACATTTGGGATCAACAAAAAATTCCAAGCCACAACACACAAGATTCTACAATTTTACATGAAAAATCAAAAATTTGTCCAAACTGCGGAGCCGAAAACCTAGAAACGGCAAACTTCTGCATCAAATGCGGTCAAAACATGAATATTGAAGCAGAAGAACTTGAAAAACCAGAGTCAGCTGAAGAATGGTATGAAAAGGGTGAAGATTTAATAGAAAAGTTGGAATTTCAAAAAGCTCTTACATGTTTCGATAAAGCCCTTGAAATAGACCCTGGACTTGCCCCAGCATGGCTCGGGAAGGGAACATCCCTTACAGGTCTTGGAAAATTCAAAGAAGCCATCAAATGCTGCGATAAAGCAATATATCTAGATCCAGAGAATGCCGAAGCATGGTTAGCCAAAGGAAACATACTCCATTCCATTGGAAAAAATGAAGAAGCTCTTAAATGTATCAACAAAGCCCTAAAAATTAACCCAGATAATGGCGAAATATGGGCCAGCAAAGGGATGATACTTGCACTTAACGAAGAATTCAAAGAGGCCATGGAATGTATTAATAAAGCCATGGAATTAGATCCAAAAAATAGTAATGTATGGTTATCTAAGGCAACTTTTTATCACAAACTTGGAGACTACCAAGAAGCTATTAAATGCTGCGACACAACCATAGAATTATCAGATCAGGATGAAGCGGTAGCCTCTGCATTGTATTACAAAGGGGTTGTATTGGCAGACATCGAAGCATTTGAAGAAGCTATCAAGTGCTTCGAAAAAGTTTTGGAAATCATACCTACAGATCCATTTGCCCAGGAGGGCCTGAAAATATTAAATGAGATTAAAAAATCCAAAATGGGCTAAAATTTCAATATTCCAAAAATGGGGGTTAAAATTAAATATTTTTTGAATCAAAAAGTTATTCACCTAAAATTGGGTGGGTTGGTGGTAATTTGGAGAAAAGTTTATATCCTTTGGTTGAGGAGTTTTTGATTGAATCTAAGGCTTGTTTTCCAGAATATGTTGGAAATGAACTTTCAACTGAAAATTTTAGGGTAGATGTTTTCGGTGTTTCTAAAAAAGGGGGGGATGAGAAGATCGTTTATTTTCTTGAGGGTAAAAGGAAACTTGAAAGTAGAAGACATTTCAGTAAAGTAGTCGGTGAAACTATTCCACTCTTAGATTTTGCTGATTATGTCTACATATTCGGAAAAGTTGGAAATAAGAATTTGAGCAAATATTATATCGAATTTTGCAAGTCTCTAGGGATAGGAATACTCACCATAAAAGGGGGTGTAAAAGAAATTCTAAGCCCTAAAAGAAACAAAATAGAAAATCTTATAAAGAAAGAGATGCTCTTTAGAATATTCCTAAAAGATGTTAAAAAGCCTATATCAGATCTAATTTTCCAATCCTGCTATGAATACATAAAATCATCCAAAAGAGATTGTGTAAGATTTATAGATGCATATGAAAGCTTATTTTCAAACAAAGAATATAAGAAAGTCTTAAACGGGATTTTAAAGAAGCGTAAACTTAGCGAAATGGGCATGAGGAGAGAATTTCAAAGACAATACGGCCACTCAGAACTTGTTAAAATCCAAAGAATGGCTGACAGGAATGAAGACGTTATCTGCATAACTAAAAAAGGAATGGAAAAAGGAAAAGAGCCTATTCTATTGGATTAAATCTTTCGGATGTTTAGAAATTTAGGGTTTCCTTGCAGAATAGGTAGGTTTTTTTCAATATCCTTGAGACGATGAACTCGGGTAAAATATGAAATAATCTATTTTGTTTAAGGTTAGTTGAAATGAACTTCCAAGGAATTTTGTCATCTATTGAAGGAGTTCTGTGCCTTGTATGTATATGAAGTCCAAATAGTGAATCTTGCGGGATCTTCTCAAATTCAGATATAAAATTGTCCTGGGTTACAGTGTATAATTGCTGTATATCTAGGATTATTCCAACATTCCCTGTTAGGTTGGGATACCTATTTTTGAAAAGCATCCAAAAGTCGTTTATATCCTCTCCATCTTGGATATACTGTCTTGTCCTGTTCTCAATGAAAATTAGGACTTTTTCATTGTATCTGTTCTTGTATGCATCATATAATCTTTTAATGGCCTTTGAGAAAACTTTTATATTGTTTCTTTGTGATTTACCTGGATGTATTTCGATGGCATAGGGTTTCACTTCAAGAAAATC
>JAWAJM010000006.1:0-12023 GCA_038996625.1 Candidatus Aenigmatarchaeota archaeon | reverse complement strand
CCAATAGGGATTCCCTGAGTAGCGGCGAGCGAAAGGGGAAGAGCCCAAACCCAAAGCATTATGCTTTGGGGGTTGTAGGGTAAGTCCGTTGTGTGGAGTTACAAAAGAGGTTCTTAGCCGAAAGACCCTGGAATGGGCTGCCACAGAGGGTGAAAGCCCCGTAGGCGAAAAGAACCTCTCTCCACTGGATTTACCCTGAGTACCCCGACGGCAGGTGTCGTTGGGGGAAGCTGGCGGAATTACCCGCCAAGGCTAAATACTCCATGTGCCCGATAGTGAACAAGTACCGTGAGGGAACGGTGAAAAGCAGGGCGGTGAGCCCGGTGAAATAGAGCCTGAAACCCTTAGCCCACAAAGAGAGGGAGCTCGAGTATTTAAACTCGAGTGACCTCGTGCCTATTGAAGAATGAGCTGGCGAGTTTAGGTCTCCTGCTCGGTTAAGGCCGGTTAAGGCCGGAGCCAAAGGGAAACCGAGTTGAAAAGAGGCGTTTCAGTAGGAGGCCTAAGACCCGAAGCCGAGCGATCTTACCGTGGCCAGGGTGAACTCCAGCGAAAGCTGGAGGGAGGCCCGAACCCGTCGGTCGGGCAATACCGTGGGATGAGCTGCGGTAAGGAGTGAAAAGCTAATCGCGCTCGGGAATAGCTGGTTCTCCCCGAAATAGCTTTCAGGCTAGCGGAGGGGAACACTCTATGGGAGGTAGAGCACTAATTGGTTGGTGAAGGGGCAACCCAGCCAGCCAGTTAACCTCCGAATGCCCATAGAGGTTTCCTCTAGTTAGCCCATGGGGGATAAGCTCCATGGACAAGAGGGGAACAACCCAGATCACCGGCTAAGGCCCCAAAATGCAGGCTAAGTGGAGAACGCGGTCCTTCAGCTAAGACACTTAGGAGGTTGGCTTAGAAGCAGCCATCCTTTAAAGAGTGCGTAACAGCTCACTAAGTGAGCTGAAGGGCGCGGAAAATTTAAGGGGCTAAGCCTGCTGCCGAAGCCGTGATCCAGGATAAATATTTATCCTGGAGGTAGGGGAGCATTCTCTACGCGATGAAGGAACTTTCCGCGAGGAGTTCTGGAGCGTAGAGAAGAGAGAATGCCAGCAGGAGTAACCGCAAATCGCCTGAGAACGGCGATCGCCGTAAGCCCAAGGCTTCCGTGGCAATGGAAATCAGCCACGGGTTAGGCGGGACCTAAGGTCATGCCGAAAGGCGCAGCCGATGGACAGCCGGTTAATATTCCGGCCCCTCCTGTAGCTTCTGATGGGGTGACGGAGGAAATAAGCCTCTGGGTCTTAATGGTTATGGCCTTCTCTATCCTAAGAAGCGTGGTTGAGGCAAATCCCGACCACTGGATTAAATTCCAAGCTTCGGGGATAGAGGCGAGGTGAAAGTTAAACTTTCACCAAGAGAGGCGAAGAGCCTCCCAAGAAAAGCCTCTAGGGTTAAGCTACAGGAGCCCGTACCGGAAAACCGACACAGGTGGGCGAGGCGAGTAGCCTAAGGCGAACGAGTGAGGCCTCCCCAAGGAACTCGGCAAATAAGCGGGCGTACGTTCGCAAGAAGCCCTGCCGTGTGCATAGCACGGCCGCAGCGAAAGTTCCCCTGGCGACTGTTTACCAAAAACACAGCTCCCTGCTCAACTCGTAAGAGGATGTATAGGGGGCGACGCCTGACCGATGCCGGAAGGTTAAAGAGTCAGGGTAACCATTTACTCAAAGTAAATGGTTGCTCGTGGCTCTAAGCCCCGGTCAATGTCGGCCCTAACCCTGAGGGTCCAAAGGTAGCGCAATTCCTTTCCGGGTAAGTTCCGGAGCGCATGAAAGGCGTAACGACTGGGGGACTGTCTTGGGGAGGTGCTCGGTGAAACTGCGATCCCCGTGAAGACGCGGGGTGGTGGCCGCGGGACGGAAAGACCCCGGGAGCTTTACTGCAGTCACCTATTGTTTAACGTGCTTGGGTGCACAGCGTAGCGGGGAGGCTATGAAGCCCTCTCTCCGGGGAGGGTGGAGCCGCCAATGGAACACCCGCCATTCAAGTACGTTAAACTAATGGGCTAGCTAAACTAGTCCAGACAGTAGGTGATGGGCAGTTTCTCTGGGGCAGAGCCCTCCGAAAGTGTATTGGAGGGGCCCAAAGGTTGGCTTGTCCTGGATGGAAACCAGGATGGACGTGCAAAAGCATAAGCCAGCCTGACTGCAAGGCTGACAGGCCGCGCAGAGGCGAAAGCCGGGTTTAGTGACCCGACGGCTCTTCGTAAGAAGGCCGGAGACACCGGATAAAAGTTACCCCGGGGATAACAGGCTGGTGTGGCCCGAGAGTCCACATCGACGGCCACGCTCGGCACCTCGATGTCGGCTCGCCCTAGCTCGGGGCTGAAGAAGGTCCCAAGAGTGGGGCTGTTCGCCCCTTAAAAGGGTACGTGAGCTGGGTTCAGAGCGTCGTGAGACAGCTCGGACCATATCTGCGGTCACCGGTTGGAGGCTTGCGGGGAGTTGGTCCTAGTACGAGAGGACCGGACTGAGGCAGCCAATGGTCTACGGGTTGTCCTGCCAAGGGCATAGCCCGGTAGCTAAGCTGCCACGGGATAAGCGCTGAAAGCATCTAAGCGCGAAGCCCATCCCTAGATAAGGCCTCTTAGCTTCCTGGAAGACCACCAGGTTGATAGGCCCCAGCTGGAAGCCGGGTAACCGGTTAAGGTAAGGGGTACTAATAAGCATACTTGCTGAGGTGCAGAAAACTGTACTTTTTTAATTATCATAACTACTTTAGTAAAATGGCTGGTCATTCTCATTGGGCTCAAGTAAAACATAAAAAAGCCATAGTTGATAAAAAGAGAAGCCAGTTAATTGCAAAATTGATTAATGCTATATTAATTGCTGCAAAGGAAAATCCTGATCCTCAAAATAATCCAAAACTTAGAAATGCAATTGAAAGAGCTAAAGACTTTGGTGTGTCCCAAGAAACAATTGAAAGAAATATCAAAAAAGCTCAGGGTCAATTAGAAGATGTTAAATTAGAAGAAATTTTGCTAGAAATTTATACGCCATTTGGAGTTGGACTAATTGCAAAAGGTTTAACCGATAATAAGAATCGGACAATAAGCGAAATAAAACATATTTTGAATAAATACGAAAGTAAGTTAGCAGAACCTGGTTCGGTTTTATGGATGTTTGAAGAAAAGGGAGTTATTGAAATAGATAAAAATTTGTTGTCAGATGAAATTTTAGTCGAATTGCAAGATTACTTAGAAGATTTTGACGAAAAAGACGATAAAATAATTTTGTACACATCTATTAATAACCTTTATAAATTAAAGGAAATTTTGGAAAATAAAAATATTAACGTTTTATCCACAGAAATTCAATTAATTCCTAAAACTTATGTTAATATTGAAAATAACAAAGAAGTTTTAAATAAAATTAATGATTTAATTGAAGAATTATTAGAGCACCAAGATATTCATGAGGTTTACAGTAATATCAAATGAGGTCGCATTAAAAATTGGAATCTAATGATAAGGAAATTAGTAATGCTTCAGGATGAAGAAGAGTTAGAAGAGGAAGAATTAGGTGCTGAAGAGGAATGGGATGAAGAAGAGTGGGATGAAGAAGAATTTGAAACAGAAGAATATGAGTTTGAAGAAGAACCAGAAGAAGAAGAGTTCGAAGAAGAGTTTGAAGATTTAGAAGAAGCAGGAGAAGAAGTCGAATAAAAAGATGCCCTCCTTAAGGAGGGCATCTTAAATTTGGTAAAATTTTTTGATGATCTTTAAATCATTAAAGGAGTCTAAAAAATTTTTAAAAACTCTTGCAAATAAAATAAAAAAAGACTTAAAAAAGAAAAAAAGATTAATTGTAATATTCTGTGGACACTTAGGGGCTGGTAAGACTACTTTTATAAAAGAAATTGCTAAAAATTTAGGAATAAAAGAAAGCCTAAAAAGCCCATCATTCATTTTATGGCAAATTTATCCACTTAAATTAAATAAAGCAAATTATTTTTTAAACCATATTGATCTTTACAGAATTTCAGCAAAAGATATTTTAAGGTTAAACTTAAAAAAACAGTTAAAAAGAAAATTTAATATTTTTTTAATAGAGTGGGGAGAAAAATTAGAGAGCTATCTTTTAAAAAACAAAATTAAATACATAAAAATTTCAATCAAAAAGATAGGAAAATTTAGGGAAGTAAACATTGAAGAAAAATGAAAAAGAAAATTCTTTTAGATACAAATTCTCTGATTCATAGAGTTTACCACGCTTTGCCTTATTTGAAATCTCCTAAAAATATTCCCGTAAATGCAGTTTATGGTATGGCAAATATTATTTTAAGGCTTATTGATGAAGAAAAACCTAATTATATAATAGCTTGCTTTGATAGCCCTGTCCCTACATTTAGGCATTTGAAAGCAAAAGAATATAAAGCTACAAGACCAAAAACACCAGATGATTTAAAAATACAAATTCCCTTAATTAAAAAACTTTTAAATTGCTTCGATATTCCTATTGTTGAAAAAACAAACTATGAAGCAGATGATGTTATAGGAAGTTTAGTTGATAATGAAAACCAAAACATAATTGTTTCAGGAGATTTAGACACTCTTCAATTAGTTGATAAAAATACAATAATTTATTTCCTTAAAAAAGGAATTAGAGAAGTTGATATTTATGATGAAAAAAAGGTAATAGAAAGGTTTGGTATAAAACCTGAACTTTTACCCGATCTTAAAGCTTTAGTTGGTGATCCTTCTGACAATATAATCGGTATAAAAGGAATAGGAGAAAAAACAGCGGCACATTTAATCCAAAAATATGGTTCAATAGAAGAAATCATTGAAAAAGCTGAAAAAGGAGCTGTAGATCCTGCTTTTAGAAAACTAATTTTAGAGAACAAAGAAAAATTACTCCTCAACAAAGAATTAGCAAAGATTATAAGAAATCTAGACATAAATGTAAACTTAAAAGAGTACAGATTTCCTGACATAGAAAAGTTACTACCTTTTTTGCAAGAGCTCGGTTTTAAATCAATAATTGAAAGGTTAATTAAAAAAACAAATAAACAACCTCCTCTAACACTTTTTTCCCAAAGACCAATAAATTACCAGACAAAAATTTCTGAAATAAATAACATTATATTTCTACTTCCTTTTGAGAAAAATTTTTATACTAAAATTTCCGATAAATTTTATGAACTGGATTATAATGAAGAAAACTTAAGAAAAATATTAGAAGCAGAAAAATTAGTAATATTTGATTTGAAACAATTTTTTAAAAAGAGCTATTTAATTTTGAAAGAAGTTTTACCTTATGAGAAATTTTTTGATATCAAAATAGCCCTATGGTTAACTTCAAACTTGAATAAGATTACCTTAGAAAAACTAGCAAATTTTTATTCTCCTAAAACTCTTTTTGATGAAAAAGATATAAAAAATTTTGTTTTAGAAAATTATGAAAATATTTATGAAGACCTTTTGAAAAAAATTGATGAATTAAATTTAATTAAAGTTTTATTGTTGGATCAAAAAATAAGCATAATTTTAGCTATTATGGAACTAAATGGAATCTCAGTAGACCTAGCAAGACTTAATGAGTTTAAATTATATTTAAAAAATGAATTAGATAAAATAAAAAAAGAAATTTTTGAATTAGCAAAAACTCCATTTAATATAAATTCACCTATTGAATTAAGGTATATTCTTTTTGATAAATTAAAAATAAGTCCAAAGGGTTTAAAGAAAACACCAAAAGGAGAAATATCTACACAAGAAAGCGAGCTTTTAAAACTTATAGGAACTCATCCTATTATTGAAAAAATTCTGACTTATAGAGAATATAACAAAATCTTGACAACATTTATTTCTGGACTAGAAAAATACATAGATAAAAATAATAAAATAAACACAAATTTTGAAATAACTGGATCTGCTACAGGAAGAATTTCTTCTGAAGAGCCAAATTTGCAAAACATACCTATAGAAGGAGAGCTTGCTAAAAAACTAAGATATTGTTTTGTATCCTCACCTGGTTTTTCATTTCTTGCCCTAGATTACTCTCAAATAGAATTAAGAATAGCTGCGCATTTTTCTAATGACGAAAATCTCGTTGCTATTTTTAATCAAAATTTAGATGTCCATAGCATTACTGCTAAGCTTCTTTTTAAAGAAGAAAATGAAAAAACTAGAAGGTTAGCTAAAATCATAAATTTTGGAATATTATATGGCATTACACCAAAAGGTCTTCAAGAAAGGATACAATTACCCCTAAGTGAATGCAAGAATTTGATTGAAAAATATTTTAAAAATTTTCCAGGAGTAAAAAAGATGGTCGACGATTTTATAGAAAAAGCAAAAGCATATGGTTATACAGAAACTATCTTAGGAAGAAAAAGATTTATTCCCGAGATATATTCAAGATCTTACTCAGAACAAAACAAAGCATTTAGAATAGCAATAAACACTCCTATTCAAGGTACAGCTTCTGAGATTATAAAATTAGCAATGGCAAATATTTTTGATTATATTGAAAAAAATAATCTGAAAGAAGAAATAAAAATGGTTTTGCAAATTCATGATGAAATAATTTTTGAAATAAAAGATGATATAATTGAAAAAGTGTTAGATAAATTAATTGAATTAATGGAAAAACCTGTCCAATTAGCTGTACCTTTAAAAGTAAAGTATTCATTAGGCAAAAACTTAGCTGATTTAAAGCAATGAGTTTAAGACAATTTTTAATTGCTATTTTTGGTATTTATCTTGTTTTCAATTTAATAGGATTATTTTTGCAGGAGTTTAATCACGTAAAAATAGTTATTTTTGCTAATATTGTTTTAATATTTTTGGGAATAATCGGTATTTTGTATTTTTCTAGATTTCTATTTATAAAAAGAGAAAAGTCTTTTGAAAAATTTGTAAATATTCTCGAAGCTATAAACACCCCTATATGCTTATATGATAACGAGATGAAAATAATTTATGTAAATAAAGCTTTTGAAGAATTTACAGGACTAAAAAAAGACGCCCTTTTAAGTCTTCAATTAGATACCTGGGTTACCAAAAATCCTATTTACACCAAACTTTCTTTGGTATTTTTTCCATCATTAATCGCAACTAAAATTCAAGCTAGGGAAGACAATAAAGACATTGTAGAAGTAAATTACAAAGATGAGATAGTATTTGACCTAATTACAACAAAATTGCGCTTTGATAAAGAAGAATATAATTCAAAAATAATTATCGATAAGTCTATCTTATTTAAAGAAATAAAAAATAAAAATGAATTTGTTAGTTTAATTAGCCATCATTTAAGAACACCATTGAATCAAATTAGGTGGTTTTTAGAGTCATTAGCAAAGTCTGAAAATATACCAGAAGAAGAAAAAGAGTCAATAAAGAATTTTTTAAATCTTATTTCAAAATCCATAGCTTTAGTTGAATCTATTTTACTAACAAGTAGAGTTGAAGAAAAGAAAATAGAATTATCAATAGAAGAAAATGATATTGAAGAATTAATACTTTCCTGTTTATCGCTTTTAAATTTTGAAATAAATGAAAAAAAATTAAAAGTTAATATTGAGATAGAAGAAGAAGTAAAAAGATTTCCCTTTGATAAAAAAATCTTATTCTTTGCTCTATACCCTATAATAGAAAATGCAGTTGATTACAATAAAATCGGAGGGGAGATTAACATAAAAGTAGAAAAAGATAAAGAGAAATCGGAGGTTAAAATTTCAATAGAGGATACAGGAATTGGGATTTCAGAAAAAGATTTACTTAAAATGTTTGAAAAATTTTATCGCTCTTTGTCTGCAAAAGAAATAAAACCTACTGGTACAGGTATAGGTTTATATTTAGCTAAAAACCTAATAAATATCCATAAAGGTACAATTTCTATTACTTCAGAAGAAGGCAAAGGAACTAAAGTTTTGATAAGCTTACCAAGTTATAAAGAAGTTTATTTATAATTTAATTAATGGTTGTAAGAACAAGATTTGCTCCTTCTCCTACAGGATATCTACATTTGGGATCTGCAAGAACTGCTCTGTTTAATTTTCTTTTTGCTAAAAACCAAAAAGGAGTTTTCATTTTAAGAATAGAAGATACAGACAGAGAGAGGTCAAAAAAAGAATTTGTTGATGATATAATCGAAAGCCTACAATGGTTAGGTATAAATTATGACGAAGGTCCTATATTTCAGTCAGAGAGAATAGAAATTTATAAAAGAGTTATTGAAGAATTATTAAATAAAGGAAAGGCGTATAGGTGTTTTTGTTCAAAAGAAGAACTAGAGAACAAAAGACTTGAGCAAATCACAAAAGGCGAACCACCAAGATACGATGGAACATGCTCCAAGCTAACAAAAGAAGAAATAAATGAGAAACTTTCAAGAAATGTGCCTTATGTAATAAGACTAAAGGTGCCAGAACAAGTTTTAACATTTAAAGATTTATTGCGAGGTGAAATTAAATATGATTTAAGATTAATAGGCGATTTTGTAATTGCAAAATCAGAAAATGAACCATTATTTCATTTAGCTACCCCTGTAGATGATTATTATCAAGGAATCACCCATGTAATAAGAGGCGCTGAACATATACCAAATACCCCTAAACAAATATTAATTTATAAAGCCATGAATTGGAAACCACCTATTTATGCTCATATTCCACTGATTTTAGGTGAAGCAGGAGGTAAGCTTTCGAAAAGACACGGGGCTAAGAGTATAAAAGAATATAGAGCTGAAGGTTTTTTACCAGAAGCAATCTTAAATTTTTTGGTATTATTAGGTTGGCATCCTAAAAGAGAGAAAGAAATTATAAGTATAGAAGAGGTTATTAAAGAATTTAACTTGGAAGACGTCGAAAAAAGATCGGCAGTATTTAATTCAAAAAAATTAATTTGGTTAAATAAATTTTATTTGAGGAAAAAAACCTCACAAGAAATTGAAAAAATCATTTTAGCTGATGAGTATCTAAAATATTTAAGAGATTACTTAAATAAATACCCAAAAGAAATTACTTATAAAATAATAGAACTTGGGAAAGAAAGAGCAAATACTATAAAAGAAATTTTCGAAACCATGAAGTTTTTATATGAAAAATTTGATTATCCAAAAGAGCTATTAATATGGAAAGATTATACTTTTGATCAAATAAAAAGTTCTTTAATAAATGTTAGAGAAAATATAAAGAATATTCCTGAGGATAAATTTAATTATGAATTTATCAAGCAGGTTTTAGATACCTTAAGCGAAGACAAGGGTTTAACATATTGGCCATTAAGAGTAGCCTTAACAGGCTTAGAAGCATCTCCTCCTCCGATAGATATTATGTTAATTTATGGGAAAGAAAAAAGCCTAGAATTAATAGATAAAGCAATAGATAAATTAAATGATATTCAGATTAGTTAGATTAATTGCTTTAGTCATCATAGTTTTATTGATATTTGCAGCTCTACCACAAAATTTTTGGAATTGGTTAAAACCTTACTTTAATATAGATATTTTTTTAAATACATTAAAACTTGGTTGGATAAAATTTAATTTATTTTTAAAAGATACGTTAGGTATAGACCTTTCTCAAATACCACAAACAATCGAAAACATTTTTGGGATAAATATAATTGAAATTTGGATAAAAATAAAAAGTTTTTTAGCTAGTTTATTTTATGAGATTTACAAATTCCTTTCTAAGTGATAAAATTATTAAATAAGGAGGGGTGCCAGAATGGAAATGGGATGGCCTCGAAAGCCATTGGGTTTAAAGCCCGTGTGGGTTCGAATCCCACCCCCTCCGCCAATTTTTATTCTAGGCCTAAAATTGAAAGACAAATAAAATCCCTAATTCTTATTTACTTTTCTTATTTTCTTAAGAATTCAAGAAAAATAAAACTTAAGTCTAAAATTTTACTTTTACAATTTCCTCTACTTGGGAATCATTGACCTTAGAATCTAGAATGTATTTTTAGAAATAGAATTTTATGGTAAGAATTAATTTTTAGTTCCTCAACTCAAAAAAATTTCATTTATAATATTTTTATGTACATTCCAATCATACTTGGCACAGGAAGAAGAGGAGCTAATTCAGAAAAAATTGCTGAATTTGTTTTTGAAGAAGCAAAAAATTATGGTTTTGAAGTTGAGTTAATTAAACCCCGAGATTGGTTAGATTCTCCTTTTACTGGTGAAATGGATGAAGTAAAAAGAAAAAAACTTTCAGATATTTTTAAAAGAGCAAATGGTTTCATTATAGTTTCTCCAGAATATAATCATTCTTTTCCAGGGGAATTAAAACTTTTGCTTGATAATTTTTATGAAGAATATGCTCATAAACCAGTTGGTATTTGTGGAGTTTCTATTGGTCAATTAGGTGGCGCAAGAATGGTTGAACAATTAAGATTAGTATGTATTGAACTTTCGATGATTCCCTTAAGAAATGCTGTTTATTTTTCTAATGTTCAGAATTTTGAGAAAGAAAAGGAAACTTATAGAGAATTTTTGTTAAGTATGTTTGATGAGTTAAAATACTACTCTGAAAAATTCGATTAAAATTAATTTATTTTTTTAAAAATGAAATATCCGTATGAGTTACCGCCACTTACATATCCCTATGATGCCTTGGAGCCTTATATTGATAAAATGACAATGGAAATTCATCACACTAAGCATCATCAAGGTTATGTTAATAATCTAAATTCAGCCTTAGAAAAATACCCAGAATTTCATAATTTAGAATTAGAAGAAATTTTAAAGAATTTAAATCAGTTGCCAGAAGAAATAAGAACAACCGTAAGAAATAATGGCGGCGGTCACGCCAATCACACTCTTTTTTGGGAGATTATGAAACCAGGAGGGAGTCAGCCACAAGGAGAAATTTTTAAAGCAATTAATGAAGCATTTGGTTCATTTGAAAATTTTAAAAATTTATTTTCCGAAACAGCCTTAAAACATTTTGGTTCAGGTTGGGGCTGGCTTGTTTTAACTCCAGATAAAAAATTAAAAGTTTATTCACTCCCCAATCAAGATAATCCTTTGATGAATGGAGATTTACCGATTATGGGTTTAGATGTCTGGGAACATGCATATTATTTGAAATATCAAAATCGAAGAAATGAATATATTCAAGCTTGGTGGAATGTTGTAAATTGGGATAAAATAGAAGAAAATTATTTAAAATCACTTACACTTATTTAAATTTGTTAAAAATATTTCATAAACCCTTGACAAAAATAAATTTGTTGATTATAGTATTATTTACAAACAATGCTTACAAAAAGAAATTCAGTTGTTTTGTTTATTATTTTGGGCCGAGGTGCTCCGGCTGAGGTGATTTAGTTTAAAAATAAAAATTTTATATCACTTCAGCCGGGGCCAACCCGGCCCTTTTAATTTTAAAAAGAACCCTAAATGGAGGTGAAAAAGGATGGAGTGGCCGAAAGAGTTAACTGTAGGGTTGGAACTGGAAGGGTTCGTCTATAAAAATGGCGAGCCCGTGGACGTATGGGAAGTGGTAAAAGATGGAGTGGAGGTTGCTGGAGCCGGCATCATAAAAACGGATGCCGGCCGACACCAGATTGAGTGGGCTATATATCCTTCCTCTAGTTGGGAGGAACTTAGTGAGAAGTACTTTCTGGTCTTAAAAGAGACCAGAAAAAGGCTGGGCGAGGTGGATATCCACTTTGTACCAGTTGATGCCAACTTAATTAATTTGAAGCTGCATGAAATTCGGAAATTCTGGGCCCCAAAGGATCGCTATAGGATTCTTTGGAGGGCCCTTGAGAAAGAGGTGGGTAGGAGGTGGTGGGGAGTTCTGCGGATGGCTGCTGTATCGGCTATTCACATTCATGTTTCAATTCCAGGCCTGTTGGAATCGCGCGAAGGCTTGCGGGTAGTGAATTATTTTAATTCTCACTTCTGGAGATATGCTAATTCGATCCGGTCAAGTTATTGGTGGGGCTGGTGTGATCCTAGGAGGGCACCAGCCCAGCCAGGACAATGGTCTCGGTTTCAGACATGGGAGGATGTAGTGAATCA
>JAWAJM010000005.1:0-13181 GCA_038996625.1 Candidatus Aenigmatarchaeota archaeon | reverse complement strand
TATATTAAAATATGAAGATGACGAATACGAAGCTATTAAAAAAATACTTGAGCAACTTGGGCTTGAAGTGAGAGAAACGCAAAATGGGTTTGGCGTGGGGCAGAAATTATTATTTTTTAAAGAAAAACACGAAGAGTTGTTAAATTATTTGTTAAATACAGCTACATTTAATAATGTTAATAATATTAATATAATAGATGATATAAACAAAGAGCTTGTAAATAACAATTGTGTTAACATTGCAATCTTTCGTGTTTTACCAGATCACCGCGGCGAAGTTTGCATAGAACTTAAAAGACTAATAACTATTTTAGAGTTAAAAAATATTATACAAGTTTATAGTTGTGCCTACGAGATTTTAATAAATGCTGTAATTAACAAACAAGTTGAAATTAAAGTTGCGTAGTGATAAAAATGTGCTACACAAGTTTAATTTTTGCAATAAATAATAATCATGTTGGCGAGTTAGGATTAAAAATTTTAGTAAATCAAATTGATGAGAATTATGAGAATAATAACGATGGTTATGCTTTATTTTTTACAAATTATAAAAACATAAAAGAAAAAATAAGAACACTTCACTTTAACGAATTTATAAAGTTTATAAAAAAGCATGAAGATAAAATAAAACAAAGTAAGTTAATACATTTACATCTAAGAAAATCAACGAACTTCGTAAGTCAAGAATTTATTCACTTGTGGGAGGTGAATAATTATAATTGTAGTCATAACGGCATACTTTTCAATACTTTTAATAATAATATAAAAAATGATAGTTTAAGCTTTTTTATGCAGTATAGTAATATTTTAAACAATTTAAACAAGCTAAAAAATGTTTTACAAAACAATCTTGTTGGTTACGGCTTATTTTTGTTAAGCAATAATAACAAGTTTGAAATTATAGCTTTTAGTTTAAATAAAAACACATGCATAAATGTATTTAACGACAATTTAGTAACAATTTGTAGTAATGATTTTAATGTTAAAAACAATATAAGCTTTAATGTAAAAAAGCATGAAAAAGAAAAATTTTTAAATTTTTACTTGGACGAATACGAACAAATTAATTTTAACTTTACAAAAAGCAAAATTTACAAAAAACTTAACACAACAGAAAGTAATTTTATACTATATTATAATCTTGAAAAAAATATATATAAAACAATTAAATTAAACATTAAAAATAATTCTTATAACTTTGATAGAAGAGATAATGATAATTATAGATTGTGGCGGTGGTATAAATGCTAATAAAAGTGGCGAGCATTGGGATAGAGTTGGAAGGTGGTATAAACCGTGACGATCTTGAAAAAATAAAGGAAAAATATAATGCGACAGAAAGACTTGCTATAGGAAGGGATGGTAGCGTATACGTGAGTGGTAAGGATATAAAAGATGCAGAAATAAAATTCTGGAGCGAAAGTGTACAAGAATTATTAAACTTTGTTAAGTTTGTTTTTAACAATAATTTTAAACAAAACAGCAGTTGCGGTAATCATATGCACTTTAAATTTAACGATACTTATACTGCAGTTGCATTATTTAGTTTTAAAAAATTTTATAAAATGTTCATAAGGGAATATATTAAAAAATTTAACAATAACGAAAAATATCTGAATAGATTAAAAAATAATTATTGTAAAGCAAGCTACAAAGAAAATATTATAATACAACAGTTAATTAACAAACAAAAATGCAGTGCAAGATACACAGCTATAAATTTAAACAGTTATAATGTGCACCAAACAATGGAGATCAGAATATTACCACATTTTGATAGTTACACAGAAGCAAAAGACAGTATATTATTTGTTGTTAATACAGTACAAAAAATATTAAATAGTTTGTATGAAAAAAACAATATTTTAATAGTTAGTAAAAATATAAAAATAAATAAATATCAGTTTGATTTTAACAATATTATTATTGTAAAAAAGTATGATATTAATAAGCTTTTAGATAAAAATAATTAGTTTTTCTTTAATTTTTTATTAGTTTAAATATATTCTATAAAATATATTTTATATAACCGAAAAGTATTTAAATATAAAAAATATAATAATATAATATGAAAGAAGAGTTTAAAGTAAAATTGCTTGAAGAACTAAGCAAAAAAGAGCTAAACATTAACGAAATATTAAAAATAATAAAGGAAATGCTAAGCAAAAAAGTAAGTGTGAACGCAATTTATTTAAACGAAGTAATAAAGTGCGTGGTTGATTATAACTTTTATGCAGATAAAAACAAAAAAGAAGAGTTAATAAAAAAAGCAATGCTATACGCTTCACGATTATAATTTTAATTAAAACGATGTGATTTTATGTATTTAGAAAAAATAAAAAATAAAGAAGTGATAGAAAATATTTTAGATTTAGCGCAATACATGAAAACACATAACTTAAACACTGATTCGAGCGAATTCAAAAAAGCACGTGATTGTTATTACGAAATGCAAAATCTTGATTTAGAAACAGCGAGAGACGAAATTATAAAAAACAACTTGCTAAACTTAAAAGAGTATTTTATTTTTATGTATTTATATAAAATAAAAGAAGCAGACAAAAGTAATGAAGTATTTTCTTTTGCGAAATTAGTAGAAGAAGCGATGAAACTCCTTCCATAGTTTTTTTTTAATTTATATTTTATAAAATATATTTTCTACTACCAAAAAATATTTAAATATGTAAAAACATATAATATATATAGTGAGGGGGTGAAGTATGAGAGATAAAAAAATAGATGTGAAAAAGCTAAGAAAAATATATGAAAGCATGACAGAGAGCGAGCGTTACGGCTGTGCATTTTGCATATATCCGCATAGAATAGTCGAGAAATACAAGCTAACAACGGAAGAACTATTAAAATTAACAGAGTTTTCAGAAGAGGAGTTTATGATAGAATTTTAAAAGGTGTTTGCAATGGGGCAATATTTTATCTTAATAAATCTTGACAAAAAAGAGTATGTAGATCCATTCAACATTGGCTCAGGGTCGAAATTTTTTGAAGTTTGCTGGAACAACGCAGGGAAGCTATTAGTGTATTTGCTAAGAAAAAGCAACGAAACAGGGGGAGGAGATGTAGAAGAACCTAAAAAATTACAATACTGCGGTAGATGGGCAGGAGATAGGATTGTTTTGATAGGAGATTATGACAAAAGTAAGCTATACCAAAAAGCGAAAAAAAATTATAAAGATATAGGAATAGAAGCGGCAAAAGAGTATAACATAGTAATAGCAATGGATGACAGTGATTTTAAATTTGGAAAAACAATAATTGACAATGAAGGAAAAATATTATTTATTCCATTTTGATTTTTTTTATTTTTTTAATAATGGTGAGAAAATGAGAAAAATAGACAAAGATATTATAATAAGAAAGTGTGAAAGATGTGAAAACAAATATTTCAGATTAATAAAAAAGAAAAATAAAGCATTTTGTTTATTATGCGGTAATGAAATAGAGGTGAGTTAATATGATATTAGTTGAAGAAGGTATTATATTAAAATTATTAAAAAAGGATAAGAAGCTTGCAAGAAAGCTAATAAGAGATGGTAAGAAAATGCTTGAAGAGTATGAATATTATTTAAGGTCGTATAGAGAAAACCCATAGGTGTTTAATATGGTAGAGTTTAGCAATTATGTATTAAAAAGCGAGAGAGAAAGAAAAATAGAAGAGATGTATGAAGAGAAAAAGAAAAGAATAGCTAAAAGTGTAGCATTACAAAATGCTGTTAATTTAGTAATTGCAGAAATGAGCATAAGGCAAGTTGTTATTTCTAACTATGTAGAAAAAGTTATAGAAGTTGCTAAAAAGCTTGAAAAATATTTAAGTGAGTAAAATAATTGATAATTATGACAAGATTAAGTAAAGAAATGATTATTGAAGCATTAAAAAGGGTTTGCGAAAGCTATGGAGTAGATCCTGCACTAATTGACTTTGAAGCTGAAGTTGACGAAACTTTAACATTTGAAGAAAACTATCAAAGAATTCTACCTATAATTCAAAGTTTAGCAAGGGAGAAGGGGGAGGAAGAAGCATTAAACGAATATGAAGCGATGCAAAGGCAAATAGAGATGCTACAAAGAGAGAATGAAAAGCTACAAAGAATGCTTGAAAAAGCAACATTACCTAAAAAGCATGAGTATGAGAGAAGAATTAGAGAATATAAGAAAAGGATAGAAGAGCTTGAAAATGCTAAAAGAGAGCTTGAAAAGAAGATGGAAGAGCTTAAAAAATATGGCATTATGGAAAAGGTGATAGAAGAGAAGAAAAGCGAGTATGAAGAAAGGTTAAGGGAGTTTGAGGAAGCTATAAAAGAAGCTACTGCAGAAGAGATATTTACAATATTTGAAATGAGAAGACCAGAAGAAATATCAGCAAAAGAATGGGAAGAAAGGATTGAAATAGCTAAAAGGGAATTAAAAAGAAGAGGTTTTCCTACAGATATGACTGGCAATATTTTAATTCCTGTAAGAAGGATAGATGATATTGAAATACCTACCGAAGCTAGAATATTTTATAGCAAATTTGAGAATAGATATTATATAGAAAATAAGCCAGTAACATATAAAGAGGTTATTTCTTATATAGAGAAATTGAGAAAACCAATAGAACCTATGAAATATGCAAAAGTTGGAGCTGGTATACCGCCATATATGCCTTTAGAAAGCGATATTACAGCAAAATCTATAAGGGATGCAGTAAAATTAGTAGGTGGGTTATTGATGATGGAGCTTAGAAAAATAAATAAAACATTAGAAACTGCTACAGAGGATGAAGTAATTATAGCATTAAGGAAATTGCAAAAAAGCTTTCCTAGACAAGTAGAATATTTTATGATTTATATGTATAAAGTTGAGGATTGGAGAAGAAGGTGGCATGAATTTCTATGAAAAAGTTAGAAGTTGTTGTTAGAAGAATACCAAGAGAAATAACTTATTTTAGGAGAAGAGATGCTAGCTTAGAGAATGCTGGAAAGTATAGGTTGGCTAGCATGCTACAATTTGCAAAGCTTTCTCATAGTAACTATGGAAAGCCATATGAGGAACGTATAGAAAATATAAGGAAAGGGATGAAAAAGGTTGCTATAAAGGAAAAGGTTATAGAGCTTAGTAAAGAGGATTTAGTAAAGATAAAGCTTGCAATGCTAAAGAAAGGTATAACTAGATTATCACTACCAGAAAATTATAAAATAAAGATAAAGGGGGTTGAAGAAAAGGAAGAGGAGAGATTAAAAAAGCTAGTATTTATATAATAATTATGGTAGATAGGATAAAGAAAAGGGTAACTGATAAGTTTGATGAGATAGAAGAGATAAGAAAGCTTACACTAAGCGATATAATGAGAGAAAGGAGATGGGCTTTAATCTGGGAGATATTTAAGCAAAAGAAGATGATGTTTCCAGAGCTTAGCGATGAATTAATTCTAGAAATGGCTAAACAAGAGGTTATAACAATAAGACAGCTATCTAGGACTGGTATGCTATAAATTTAAAAATTTTAAAATAATATTTCTTTTTAGTTATGCTCACACACAAATTTTTATTTAATAAAGAGGTGATGCAATGGCTGTAGTTCCAATTGGTGGTTCAATAGTATTAATGCAAGGTTTTGCTAGACAGAAAAAGATGGCTACTGACCCAAAGAAGAAAGCAAGGACATTTGCTTTCAGAAGATACGTTGTTCCTAGCGAGACAAAGGAAAGTTTGCCTGCAAGAATAGCATTGGCAAGAGCAGCACAAGAGATGTATGGAAGAAGCTTCGAGGAAGTAATAGCAAATGTAATTGCTAAATGCTCTGGTAAGGATTATGGTGGAAAAGCTAAAAAGATGGCGATAAGAGAAGCAAAACACTTAGCTGCTACTGCTAACATAAGAAGAATGGAAGAGAAGCTAAGATTATTGGCATAAGAGGTGATTAAATGGCATTAACAATGAAAAAAGCAACAACTTATGGTTTGGGTATAGCTGGAGGAGCAGTATTGAATGAAGTTAGCAAAAGAATTTCAACAGCTACAAAACTACCAGTAGAATACTTGAACATTGGTTTGGGTTTGGGACTAATGGCTTTTAGTGATAAAATAGCAGAAACATCAGATACAAGAGAAATACTAGAACTTGCAGGCGGAGTAGCAGCATTTGGATCAATTGTATCTATGATATTTAAGCAAATATTCGGAGGGACTTTGGCAAGACCAGCACCAGTATCAGCACCAGTTTTAAAAATTACGCCAGCACCAGCACTAACGGTAGAGAAGGAAGAGTATGACGAGCTAGTTAAAGTAGATTAGGGTTTGCTTTCAATGTCTTTTAGACCTCTTGGGCAAAACTAATAATGAGGTGGTTTTATGGCTATATATGATAAATTAGATGGGGTAGCATTAGATGCATATAGAAAGATGGTAAAGGATTTGAAAGCAAAAGCAATGAAAGAGCTAAATCTATCAGAAGATCAGATAGTAGTAAGACAACTAAGGCCACAGGATCTTGGAGTAAGCAATTCATCTGCACACTACGGAGCAGAGATAACTGCTAACACATGGTCTACAATAGTAAACACTATAGTTGGAGATAACAAGTTTATAGGAATTTACGGCTTTGTGATAAGAGCTTCACTCCCATCAAGCGGAGACGACCTTGTTCCTACAAAGCCAATACTTGAGCAAATAAGAATTACAAGAGAGGGAAGTATTGCAAGGTATTACAATGTTAAGCCAATAAACTTCTTCAGCAATGGTATTGGTTATGTAGATGACCCAGTAACAATTAGCCAAAATACAGGAGTTACAATTGAAGGATTTTCAATGACATCAAGCACATTGACAGGAAACTTTGACATAGTAGGAGTTGTAGTAGAGAAGAAAGGAATGACAATATACCCATAATAGAAAGTTTTTTATTTTAGCGGTTTTTTATTTTTTATAAATTTATATATTTTCACACACATTATTTTTAGTGATAATATGAGTGAGAGAATATCATATTGGGAATTGGAAATAGGAGACCATTTAAGAGTGATTTTTCCAGGAGGAGAAAGCAAATTCTACACAATAATAGGAGTAGATGACATTTTTGTAACAACAAAGCATGGACCAATAGCACCATCATCTGTTTCAGGTTTTGAAGAAGTGACAGAGCTAAACCCACCATCAGATCAATTATATTGGATAGGAAGGATAGAAACAGAGTATAATGTAAAGATTTTTGTAAAGCATCCAATAACTACAACAAGGTTTGGAACATCGAGAAGTCCATCAGGAGGTTATTTAACAAGCGATGCCTTCTCTACACTTGAAGGAAGAGAGGTTAGCTTATGGATAGCAGAAGATTATCCACCAGCAGTCCAGATAGAAAATCCAAACCTAGTACCAGTAGCTCCAAGCATTTCTTGGGTTGGGAAGAAATTCATAGTAGCTGAGATTAAAACTCCTCCAAGCGTTTTCAAAACAATTAAAATAGGATATTAGGTGATTGAATGAGATGGGTAGCTAAAAAGATATATGATAGTAAGATAGGAAGGTTAGTAAGAGAAGTAAAGCCAAACGATATATTACACTTGAGAGGGGTTTATACAGCAACAAGTCCAGGAGTAGTATCAGAAGGAACTATAGAAGAAGGGTATGTTGGATACATACATTCTATTCATGTATCAGGAAATACAGGAGCAGTTGTTCAAATAGTAAACAATACAAGCACTATATTGCCTATAAGATTACCAGATGGTGGTGGGGTAGTAACAATAACATCAGAGAAGCCACTATATGTTTGTGAAGCTGGGAATGTATCAATAGTAGCAAGTAGCGGAACTGTTGCAGCTTGGGTATCAATAATAAAGGAGCCAATGATAATAGAAGAGTAAAAATTAATAAAAGCAAAAAAGATATAGATATTATTAGAGATAGTTATGCATGAGAATATTAGTGAGAAGGATGTAGAGAAGTGGATTAGATTGGCTTTAAGGTCAATAAAGTATGAGGATGTAAAAAATGCAATAGAAAATAATATATATGCTGATACAATAGTTTTCAACCATTT
Organism: Candidatus Aenigmatarchaeota archaeon; assembly: GCA_038996625.1. Lineage (GTDB taxonomy): Archaea > Aenigmatarchaeota > Aenigmatarchaeia > CG10238-14 > SpSt-28 > SpSt-28. Next base: position 5,148 of record JAWAJM010000005.1, on the reverse strand, counting down.
CTCAAAGATAACAAAAAATAAGATAAGCTTGTTCACATTGAGAATAATTCTTAGATTGCATTGGAACATTGTAGAAAAGTATTTGTGCAACATGGATTTTCTATTAAATGTGATAACTGAGGGAAGAGATGATTTTAAAAGATTATTTAGCGATATAAAATCTAGGAATTGGTTGTATAATTGTGCATTAAGGGCATATAACACATTGTATAATATAGCGTGGTGCTGATGCCAAGTCATAAAATTCATAGATTGTTTAATAGAGCATTGCTTGGTGAGGAATACGAGGATATAAACAAGTTCTGCGACTTGGTAAAAGGAAGAAATCACAGAAAAAAATGGGGACATGACATCTATACTCCACTTCTCGTCTACCTTCTCACTAATGACAAGAAAAAGAGTTGTGCATCTGCCTTACATATAATGCTTGATGAGGTGATGTAATGGGAAAAGGAGAAATGCTTTTAGTTTATCCTAAATCTGCAAGAGCAAAGGAAGAAGTTGAAATAACGATAAAGATAGATAATACTGACTGGAACCCTTTAAATAGCGAGATTTATAGGATAGCGATGCATGATAATAGCAAAAATTCTCCTCAAAGGTGCATGTGGTATGACAAAGAAGGTAGGGTAAGTCCAGAGCATGACATAAACAAAAACTATATAGCAGAGCTTGTTGTAAATGCATTCACAGATGAAATCCTTAGATCTAAATTTATAATGCCAAATTTTGATGTTGAGGTTGAATTTGAGCTATGGAGAAAAACTGGTAATACATGGGTATTAGATGATAGAAAAACTATGAACATAACAGTAGAAACTGGTATAAGCAAGCTTGACTTAATATTATATTCATTGTTATTGTTTTCAGCTGGCTACTTTACATTTAGCATCGTAAAATTATTTAAAAGAGGTGATTGAATGAAACCACTGCTTGCGATATTAGCTGGAATTGGTTTAGACGAACTTTTAAGAAGGGTTAGCATAGCATATCCAGAGCTTCAAAAACCAACAGGAATAAGAATACCTGGCTATGACCCAGCAGGAATTCATTACGATGACTTGATAGCATTGATAGCTAGTGGAGCAGTAGCAACATATGGTGCATACAAAAAGGATTATGACACTATATTAACAGGAATTTTGATGGCAGTAGCAAGTTATATACAATCAACAATAATAGCTGAAAGGTGGAAATAAAAATGATAGATTTTTCAATAGAAAGTAGAGATAGGAGTATGAGTATAAGCATAGAAAGGGAAGAAAGGTTTAGCGATAAGAGTGCAGTAGTTCTAAATAGAATATCATTTTGTTCTAGCAATATGACAATAGAGCAAGCTGAAAAATTTTGCAAAAAACTGCTTTCATTTGGAATAGATTGCAAGATAACTAGGATTGGAGACAAGGTTTGCGTTGTTGGGGAAAAGATTTCAATTTCAAGGTGATTTAATGTATTATTGTATATCTTGTGGAAGCGTTTATGAAACCCCTGGCTATTGCCCAAAATGTAATATAAAATTAATAGAAATAGGTGATTAGATGGAAATACCTTTTGAAAAGATATTATTAAAGGAGCTTGAAAAGATGAGCGAAGAGGAAAAAAGAAGATATGGAATAATGAGTGTAGATAATAGATTTATTAGCTTGGAAGAGATTGAAAAAGAGTTGAAGAAAGGTAAGACGTTAAAAGAGATAACTGGTGGTTAGATGGTAAACAAGAGAGTTTGCCTGATATCTCTTCCTAACGAAAATACTGGTCTAGAGTATTCTGTTCTATTATATGATATGCTACCTGAGATAAGAAAATATTATGAAACTATAGAGCTTATAGGAGATGATACAATACCAGAAAGGGTGTGGTATGAAATAAGGGAAAGAGAACCTTATCTTCTTTTTCATATAGGTCATGGAGAGAAAACAATAACAACATCTCAATATTATTTGGATCTATTTTGGATACCTACATCTATAAGTGGGCATATTCATAATGATAGCAATGTTAGCATGCTTTCTAACATGGTTGTCTATCTTCTTAGTTGTAGATGCGGTTATCCTGGTGGATTATGTGAAAATATAGCAAAATATGCAAAAGCTTGTGTTGGATATGCTGACTATTGGTATTGGATTGTTGATAGAAGCAAACCTCCTCATGAAGATCAATATGCAAAAAGCTTTTTCAGGGCTGCTAGCTCTTTTATGACAAGGTTTGCTTCTGGCTATAGTGTTGAGGAAAGCTTTAGATATATGATAGATGAATATACTAACGAAGCTAATTATTGGCTTGAATGGATTGAAAAAAATCCAGATGCACCTGAAGGTAGCAAGGTTGCTGCAATGCTAACTGCTTATTATTTAATACAAGATAGGAATGTTGCTGTATTCTATGGTGAAGGAAGCGAGGTTAACAGGGTTTCCATGCTTCCTATCCTAGCTGGATTTGCTATACCTATATTTATAGGAAGTGTTTTGTCTAAGAAATAGTGTGTGTATGTGCGTATTTTATTTATTTTTAAGCTAGTATCTATGTGATATATATGTTTCTCCTATAATATATTTTCTTTTCTAAAATATATATATTTAAGTATATAGATTTCGCTAAATATAGGATTTGTTTTGATATATAAATAAGACACATATATCTTATATCCCCTAGCCATCAAATAAATAAAATACACACACACCACTCCAATATTTTTCCGAGTAGACATATATATCTATTATATCCCCTAACCATCAAATAAATAAAATACACACACACCGAAATATTTAAAAAGTTTTCGGTTATATATTAAATTATGATAAAAACATTATCTATATTAGAGGAAGAGAAGAAAAGGATAATGGCATTGTTCAATAATGGTTCAAGTGAAGTTAATGTAAGCTTATACGACTTGATGAGCACATATAACATAGGGGCTAGCTCGGCATATATTTTGCTATCAATGCTAGAGAGATGCTTTTTTGACTTTGGCTTCGATGTAGTAAGGGTTAACAGAGGATTATTGATCAAAAAAAGAGAATAGTTTTTTTTTATTTTATTTTTACAAAAGGCGATATCGTGATAAATAATGTGTTAAATATGGAGATAGAGAATAGGTTAGTAGATATTGGTAATGGAAAAAAGGAATGGCATGCAAGCATATTTTTAAATAGCAATGAGAGTGCAGCATGCTATATTTGTGGTAATGAGATAAGGACAGGAGAAATTGTCTACATTGCTGATAATTATATAATAAATTGCACTAGAAACACATGCATGAAGGTTACAGATAGTGGAAGATATCCCAAGATACTTGATTATAAGGCAAAGAAGGTATTTAGAGCAAAGGTTGTTAAGATAAGGGTGATATAATGTATATTGCTAGATGCCCTTTTTGCTATTTTAGACAGAAAACCAATGCCAAAAAGGTTGTAAGGTGCTTTAGATGTAATAGAACTTATGTTTTATTTCCTAGCAGAAGCTTTAGTAGGGTTGTTGGAAAGGTGTGGATATGAATAAGGCAAAGTTTATAGAAAGGGAATATATACCATATGGAGAGGGTGAGGGTATATCTTTACAGCTATTTAGCAATGGGTTAAGGGCTCAAAGATTGGTAAAAGAAAAAGATGGGTGGAAGGTAGAACAAGAATTCTTTTTTTCAAGGATGCTTTTAGAAAAGCTATACGCTAGAATACCATACTTCCTTATTAAGATTAAGGAATGTGAGAAAGGGTGATTTAATGAAAAAAGTTTGCCAAATATGTGGGTCAAAGTTGTATAAAATAAATGATGAATATATTTGTATTGTGTGTGAGCCATATGAATATTAGCGAATTTATTATAATAACAATATTAACCATATTCTTAATTGTTTACTTTTCTAACCTACACGAAAATATACACGTAAAGATATGCGAATACTTTAATGTAAGGGCAGAGAAGGTAATAGATATATTAAGGTTTGAGTTTTATACAAAAATTAACCAATACGACTTAAAAGAATTGAGTGAAAACGAGAGGATAGCACTAATGCAAATGCACTCAATAAACGAAATATCCCAGATATTCATACCATTCTTTGTAATTGTAATTATATTATTGGTTATAATATTGATGGAGATAATTGAGATGAATAGAAATGACAAGAAAAGGTTATAAGCAGGAGTATAATGTTAAGAAGAAGCTTCAGAAGGAGTATGGAGACCTTGCTGTCATAAAGGTTGCTATAGGCAGCTATCTAGGAGATTTTATAATATTAGGTAAGAATTCTAGCGTTATAAAGATAGTTGAGGTTAAGAAGAGGAAATCAAGGTTTAGGTTGACTGGAAGAGAAAAAGAGCAGTATGAAAAGCTTAAAAGGATTAAGGAGGAGTTTGGCATAGATGTAGAGTATTGGATATTCTCTAATAGAAAGCTAAATATAATAAAAATAGAAGATATGGAAAAATTTTCCAAAATATAATTATATAACTTTATATTCAAAATCTATAAGTTGGTTTGGTAGGTTGCATCTTCTCATTGCCATTTTACAATATTCTTCTACAGCTTCTATACCAATACAATTCCTTCTTTCTTCAATAGCAACTTTCATTGTAGTTCCGCTACCAAGAAAAGGGTCTAATACAATACCATTTTCTGGACATCCAGCTCTTATTGCATTTCTAACAAGTTTTTCTGGGAAAACTGCAAAATGTGCTTCTGGAAAAGGTTGAGAGCTTATCTCCCACATGTCACCAGGGTTTTTTCCTAAAATTATATTATTAACCAATTTTTCTTGTTTTACACAAGGAGTAAACACTTCCCTCAAACCTTCTTTCCTATCTTTACTTCTTGATACATGTCTTTTCCATTTCCTACCACATATAGGGCAAATTCCTTCTGGGTCATAACCATGCTCTAAAGCTATTTGAGATGTTGATTTTAGTTTTCCTTTATCATCATATATTTCTATCTCTTCCTTGCTCGCCACAACTCCAACCTTTCCTAAACGACCCTTTTTAGCTTCTCTTACCCTATAATTGAATGAGTAATTATTATTAGTTTTTAATGGAACTCTAACAGCATCTAAATTGAAAAAATATTTACGAGATTTTGAAAAAAGAAAAACATATTCCCATGTATTTGTAAATCTATCCTTTACTGAAGAAGGTAGATGGTTTGGCTTATACC
>JAWAJM010000004.1:0-13420 GCA_038996625.1 Candidatus Aenigmatarchaeota archaeon | reverse complement strand
CGTCAGCTATAATCTTAAATTTTGTAGTAGTACGATTCAGCTACTATTATTTAGAATTTAAGAGGTTGAAATAGAAAGCTTTAAATTTTTTATTAATTATAGAAGTAGCCTTTTAAAGGAGTTGAATAGGTATAAATTTAAAATAAGAACCAAAAAATAACTTTATAATTTATACTTATAAGACGAGTTTACCATAACTATTTTTAAACCTACTGTCAAAATATAAGTTTATGACCAAGCCAACAGGACCTACAAATCCAAAGTTAAAAGAATTGATAGGACTTTTAAAAAAGAAATGGTTAGAAACAAAAAAACCTTTATGGAAAGATTTAGCTGAAAGATTGAGCAAACCTACAAGAAAAAGAGCTGAAGTTAATTTAGGTAAAATAAATAAATACGCTAAGGATGGAGAAATAGTTATAGTTCCTGGAGCTGTTTTAAGTGGGGGTGAATTTGAAAGAAAATTAACAATAGCTGCTTGGAGATTTTCTTATAAAGCAAAAGAAAAGGCTGAAAAAGCAGGTAGTAAATGTATGTCCATAGAAGAGCTAATTAAAGTAAATCCTAAGGGAGCTAAAATTAGGATCATGGTGTAAATATGAAAGTTTATGATGCTACTAATCAAATAGCTGGAAGGTTGGCGACAAGAGTAGCTAAAGATATATTAAATGGAGAAACGGTGGTTATAGTTAATGCCGAAAAAGCTGTTTTGTCTGGAAAGGAAGAAACAAAATTTAAAGAATATAAGCAAAAAATAGATCGAGGAGATGTCAAGAAGGGACCATTTTATCCAAAATATCCAGATGCTATCTTAAGAAGAATAGTTAGAGGAATGATACCTTGGCATAAACCTAAAGGAAGAAAAGCATTTAAAAGACTAAAGGTTTATATTGGCGAGCCAGAAGAATTTAAAAATAAGGAAAAAATAAGATTAGAGGATGCGGATGTTTCAAAACTTAAGTGCGACTATATAACTCTAGAACAATTAAGTTTGATGCTGGGGGCTAAAAAAAGATGGTAAAAAAAGAAAAAATTGTTTTAGAAGTTGGTAAAAGAAGACTTGCTGTAGCCAGGGCTTTAGTAAAAGCTGGTACAGGCAAAGTTTTTATTAATTCTAAGCCTCTAGAGTTTTGGGGTACAGACGTTCTTAGAATGTGGATAAGAGAACCACTAATTCTTGCCGGTGATTCTATAAAAAATATTGATATAGAAGTAAATGTTAAGGGAGGAGGAATTGTTGGACAAGCTGAAGCTATAAGGCAAGCTATAGCTAAAGGGTTAGTTAGCTACCTGAAGGATAAAAAATTGAAAGAAAAATTTATGAAGTACGATAGAAATTTGTTGGTATATGATCCTAGAAGGAACGAGCCACATCATTCTAGTGGAAGAGGAGCGAGTAAAAGAGGTTCTAGAAGACATAAGCAACGTTCAAAAAGATAAGTTTCTATTTAAAGTATGAGAAAGACAGAGAGAAAACTTTTTGGAATAGATTTATTTGATGAAAAAGAAGCTGAGTTTTTTGTTATTGGTCTAAAATACACTAAATATTCTGAAAAAATATTAAATGAATTCAGAAAATGGAGTGAATATGTTGAACCATTTGATATAATTAAGGAAAAAAATCTCTCTGAAAATTTAAAAATTTTTGATTTAGGTAATTTTGATTTGGATGGAGCAAAAAACACAGTAAGAAGATTAATAAATGAAGGGAAAATTCCAATAATATTATCTCGTGGTCATTTTCCAACTTTTTTAATTTTGAGCAATATTAAAAACTTTAAACTAATTGTTTTTGATGCACATGCTGACTGTAAGGAAAGATATATTGATGAGATTATAGAATTCGATACAATTTATGAACAAGAGAATAAAATTAAATTCAACGGAGCGACTTGGCTTAGAAGGTTTTTAGAAAAAAATAGAATTGATGTTTTATTAATAGGTGTAAGAAGTTTAGATGAAGATGAATTTAATTTTTTAAAAAGAAGTAATGTATTATATTTTTCTCCCGCTGATTTAGAAAAGGAAGAAACTTTTGAAATTATAAGGAAATTCACAAAACACAATAATTTGTATTTAAGTATTGATGTGGATGTTTTTGATCCAAGTCTTTTTTCTTCAACTGATTATCCAGAGCCAGAAGGAATAAATTTAACTCATTTTAGAAAGATTTTAGATTCCATAGAAGGAAAAATCATAGGAGTAGATTTTTGTTGCTTTAATTTAGAGGGTCTAGTAAAACAATCATATATCTTTGCTTCTAAGTGTTTGTATTTGGTTTTGTATCAAATTTTAAAAAACAAAATATCATTGAGGTAACTCTATAGCTAAAACTTTTGTCTCCCCCTCTTCTAAAGTACAGCCATAAAGCTTATCTGCATGTTTTAACGTTATATCATTATGAGAAATTACTATAAATTGAGTATTTTTAGATTCTTTTTTTAACCATTCTGCAACTTTTAAAGTATTTTCTTTGTCTAGCGCGGCATCAATTTCATCTAATAAATAAAACTCAGATGGAGAAAATCTTTGTAATGCAAAAAGAAAAGCTATTGCCGTTAAAGTTTTTTCACCACCAGAAAGGGCATCAATATTTATTGGTCTTTTTTGAGGAAATGTTGCTTCTATTATAAGTCCAGAATCAAGATTATTTTCATCTTCTAATCTTAAAGAACCCTCTCCATTACACATTTCTTTAAATATTTTACTAAACTCCTCACTAACTTTCTTTAAAGTTGAAAAAAACACTTCTCTTTTTTTACTTTCAATTTCTTCAATCATCTTTAATACAGATTTCTTCTCATCAAGTATCTTATCATATTTGATTTTTAGATCTTCAAATTCTTTTTTAAACTGTTCATATTCTTCTAAAGCCTTAAAATTGACATTTCCTATTTTATTCAATTCTTCTTCAACTTCTTTTATCCTTTTTTCTAACTGTTTTATGTCAAGATCAATTATTTCTCCACCAACATATTTTTCAACTTCTTTTTTAACATTTTCTAATTCTGTTTCTAATTTAGCTTTTTCAATGGCATACTTATTTTGTTCCATTTCTAGATTAATTCTCCTATCTTGCAATTTTCTTCTTAGTTCTCTCAATCTCTCAATTTCTCTTTCAGAAGATATTCTTACTTTTTCTAAATCAATTATCTTTTTACTTTCTTCAGAAACTTTAAGTTCTTTTAATCTTTTTTCAATCTCTTCTTCTTCTTTTTTCAAATTTTCTAATTCGGATAAATAATTTATTTTTGCTTGTCTGTATTTCTCTATTTCTTCCTTATCTAATCTTAATGATGAACTCTCTTTAACTAAATATCCTCCAGTCATTGCTCCACTTCTTTCTATTAAATCACCATCCAAAGTAACCATCCTAACTCTTCCTATACCTATATTTTTTGCTACATCTAAGTTTTCTATAATTAGAGTATTTCCAAAAACAAAATCTATTGCTGGTTGAAACTTTCTATCATAAGAAATCAACTTGCTAGCTAAACCTATTACTCCTTCCTTATCTAATAATTCTTTTTCTTTAAATTCTTGAGGTTTTATTTTGTTGAGTGGAATAAATGTCGCTCTTCCAATTTTCTCTCTTTTTAAAAAATCTATACAAGTTATAGCAACATCTTCATTTTCTACAACTATATCATACAAATGTTGAGCTGCTGCAACTTCTATTGCGACTTTGTATGTATCTTCAACTTTAATTAAGTCTGCTATAGTACCATAAACTCCTCTAATTTTTAAATTTAAAATTTCCTTAACAGGTCTACTCATTTCTCTAGTAAATTCTTGTCTTTTTGCTTCAAGCATTTCAAGCTTAGCAATTAAATTTTCCAGTCGCTCAATTTCTTTTTTAGTTACGTCGATTCTTTCTCTTATCAATATCAATCGTGTTCTTAATTTACTTGCTTCATCTTCAATAGCAGCTCTTTTAGAAAATTCTATTATATTTTTAACAATTTCTTTCAACGAATTTTCATATTCGAAAAGTTTTTGCTCCTTTTCTTTTATTTCATTTTCACATTCTTCTATCTTTTTCTTAATTTCTTCTATCTTTTTCTCTATTTCTTTCAATTTTTCTGTAATTATTTCTTCTTTTTTCTTCCAGTAAGAGGCTTTAAGATTTAGCAATTCTTTTTGTAAATTCTGATACTTTAAAACCAAGTTTTTTTCCTCTTCCAATTTTTTAAATATTTCATATTTTTGTGTAACAATTATTTCAACTTCTCTCAATTTTTTATCAACCTCTTCTAAATCTCTTAAGGCCTTTTCTTTTTTATCATTATACTCTGCAATACCAGCAATTTCATCTATAATTTCTCTTCTTTCTTGGGGTGACATTTCAATTACTCTTGTTACATCTCCCTGTTGAATTATATTGTAACCATCTGGCCTTACTTTAATTAGGGAGAGCAATTCCAAAACCTTTTCTCTAGTTGTATTTTTCCCGTTTATTTTATAGACCGTATACCCATTTCTATTAACTTTTCTCGTTATTGATATTTCACTATCTTCAAAAGGGAAAATTTTTTTTGAGTTATCTAGATATAGTGTAACACTTGCATACTCAGCTGGTTTTTTTGTTTCAGTACCCCTAAATATTAATTCTGTCAATCTATCAGCCCTCAAACTCTTAGCTGATATTCTACCCAAAACAAAAGAAACAGCATCAATTATGTTAGATTTTCCACTCCCATTCGGGCCAGTAATTATATTTAAGTTTGGAGAAAAGGGTATTGAAATTTTTCTGTTAAAGCTTTTAAAACCTTGCAATGTAATTCTTGTTATATACGTTCTCATATTATTTTCACTTTTTGTAAAATTTAACTATAAACAATTTATAATAATAAAAAAATATAGATTATGTCTAATGGAGAAGTGAAGCTAAAAGTTGGGGAACTTACTTCAAAAGAAGAAGCAGGTAGAGGTATTGCTAGAATAGATAGTGAAATTATGAAAAAAATAGGAGTTAGAGAAGGAGATATTATCGAATTAGAAGGAACTAAAAAAACTGGTGCTATAGCGAGAAGGGCTTATCCTGCTGATATAGGATTAAATATTATTAGAATAGATGGAATAACAAGAAGAAATGCTGGTGTTGGTGTTGGTGAAAGTGTTATTGTAAGAAAGGCAAATGCAGTTGAAGCAAAAAAAGTTGTTTTAGCACCGGCAGATCCCGGAATAGTTTTAAATTTTAGTCCTCATATGATTAAAGAAAACCTATTTGGTAGACCAGTAAACAAAGGGGATATAGTTGTACCTTCCCCAGCTTATAGAAGAAGAGCAAACACTTTTTTTGAAGAATTTTTTGGAGCAGATTTTGAAGAATTATTTTTCAATCCTTTTCCTTCAGAAGTAAGATTGATAGTTGTAAATACAGACCCAACAAATAAGATTGTTTATATCGGGGAAGCTACAGAAATTGAAGTTTTGAGAAAAATGCCAGAATCTTTGAAAATGGAAGCTAAGGTACCAGTTGTAACTTATGAAGATATAGGTGGTATGAAGCCTGTTGTAGAGAAAGTTAGAGAAATGATTGAATTGCCATTAAGATATCCAGAAATATTTGAAAGACTTGGAATTGAGCCACCAAAGGGAGTTCTTTTATATGGACCCCCAGGAACAGGAAAAACATTACTAGCTAGAGCAGTAGCTAATGAGAGTGGTGCATACTTTATTTCTGTCAATGGACCAGAGTTTTTATCTAAATTTTATGGTGAGTCGGAAAGCAATTTAAGAAAGATTTTTGAAGAGGCAGAAAAAAACGCACCAGCAATTATATTTTTTGATGAGATAGATGCTATAGCACCAAAAAGAGAAGAGGTTACAGGGGAAGTAGAAAGAAGAATAGTTTCTACTTTACTAACTTTGATGGATGGATTAAAAAGCAGAGGAAAAGTAATTGTTATAGCAGCAACTAATAGACCAGATGACATAGATCCTGCTTTAAGAAGACCTGGTAGATTTGATAGAGAAATAGAAGTTCCAGTTCCAGATAGGGATGGTAGATTAGAGATTCTTAAAATTCATACAAGAAATATGCCATTAGCTAAGGATGTTAATTTAGATGAAATAGCAGACAAAACACATGGATATGTTGGTGCAGATTTAATGGCTTTATGTAAGGAGGCAGCGATGAGTGCTTTAAGGAGAGTATTGCCGGAAATTAGAGAAAAATTGAAAGAAGGACAAGAATTATCTAAGGATATTTTAGAAAAACTAGTAGTAACAAAACAAGATTTTGAAAATGCTTTAAGAGTTGTTGAACCTTCTGCAATGAGAGAAGTTTTGGTAGAGGTACCAAAAGTCAAATGGGAAGATATAGGAGATTTGGATGAAGCTAAAAGAATTTTAAAAGAAATGGTTGAATGGCCTTTGAAGTATAGAGATGCTTTTGAAAGAATGGGTATAGAGCCACCAAGAGGAATATTGTTGTATGGTCCTCCAGGAACTGGAAAAACGCTTCTTGCAAAAGCGGTAGCTAATGAGAGTGGTGCTAATTTTATAGCTGTAAAGGGACCAGAATTACTAAGCAAATGGTTTGGTGAAAGTGAGAAAAGAATTAGAGAATTGTTTAGAAGAGCTAAACAGGTTGCACCATGTATAATATTTTTTGATGAGATAGATGCATTAGCGCCAAGAAGGGGTATAGGTATGCATGAAGCCACAGAAAGAATAGTATCTCAGCTGTTAACTGAAATATCTGGAATAGAAGATATAAAGAACATAGTAATTATTGCTGCAACAAACAGGCCAGACTTGGTAGATCCGGCTCTATTAAGACCTGGAAGAATTGAAAAGTTGGTTTATATACCACCTCCAGATGAAAAAGGAAGATTGGAAATATTTAAAATTCATACAAAAAAGATGCCTTTGGCTAAAGATGTTAATTTAGAAGAATTGGCAAAAAGAACTGAGGGCTATTCTGGAGCAGATATAGAGGCGCTATGTAGAGAGGCAGCATTAAACGCCTTAAGAGAAGATATAAACTCAAAAGAAGTTAAACTAAAACACTTTGAAGAAGCAATGAAAAAAGTAACACCAAGCATTACTAAGGAGATGGTTGAATACTACAAAAGATTTGAGGAAAGAAAGAAAGAAATGAAGGAAGAATCTCAACAAATATATATTGGTTAATCTTTTATATTGTAAAAAGTTTTAAGATATATAAATGACTAAAGTTGTATCTATACTTTCTGGTAAAGGAGGCACAGGCAAAACTACAGTATCAATTAATCTTTCCTTGGCTCTTAAAAAACTTGGCTATAAAGTAATATTATTAGATGGAAATGTAAGCATGCCACATTTATCGACATATCTGGGAATTAATAGCTATAAGTATAGTTTAAATGATTTTTTATCTGGAAAAGATTTTGATAGAGAAGCTTTTGTGAATTACAACGGTATTAAAGTTCTTATTTCTAGTCCAAATTTAGAGGATCTTTCTGGAATAGATTTAAAAAGAATGAAAAAAATTGTTGATAATATAAAGAACTTGGAAAAACCAGACTTTATAATAATAGATGGTCCGCCTGGATTAGGTAGAGAAGTTATAAGTGTAATAGAAGTTTCTGATGAAATCATAATAGTTGTTCAACCATTTGAACAACATTATATAGATGCCATCAAAATTAAAGAACTGGCTAGCACATTGGGAAAGAAAAATTTAAAGGTAATATTAAATAACGGTTTTTGGGTATCAGAGAAAAAAATTGAAGAAGTGGAGAAAATTATTAACTTAGAAATTTTGGGATTCATACCGCATAACAAATCTTTAATGTATTCACTATTAAGCAGGATTCCAATATTTGAAAATAATCCAAATAGTATAGTTTCTGAAATTTTTACTGAAATAGCATGTAAAATAAGTAAAGAAGATTATAAGGAAAGTTTGAAATTAAAATTCTATAAGAAAATGAAAGACCTATTTTCTATGGTATTTATTTAGAAAATTAAAGTGTATTTATGAAAGTAGTTAGAAATATAGGAAAAATCCTTTTAGCAATATTGTTTTCTATATTTTTTACATTTACTATAGTTTTGTATATCTTTTTAGATTTTACTTCATATCAAAATTTAAAAAATTTGGCTATTGAAATTTTTTCTAAACAAAAAATGCTTAACTTGACTGAAAATGAAAAAATTGTAGCAATTGAAAATTTGAAAATTTTGTGTGAAAATAAAAGCTTTATTCAAATCAATATGGGAGAAAATATAAAAATAGATTGTAGTAGAGTTAAAACTTTGAATGTAGAAAATTTTGATAGTCAACTTGTGGATATTTATCTAGAAAACTTGTATTATAAAAAATATAACTGTACAATTTTAGATTGTTTTCAAAACAAACAGCTAACTTATTTTTTAAGTTTTCAATTTAGATTGGAAATAGAAAAGTATTTTAAGTATTTAATTATAATTACAATAGTTATCGCATCTTTTTATCTTTTTGTACTAGAAAGTTGGAAAGAAAGAGCACTTCATTTTACTTCAATATTTATAGTTTTTGGATTAACACCTCTAATTTTAGACATATCTTCTTATTATGTTAAGGACGAGATGGCTGCTAATATATTAAACTTATTGAAAGATAGAGTTTATTTCCTTTTTTACTTTTTATACATAGGAATATTTTTGTTAATAATTGTTCTATTATTCGAGTTTAAAAAGCTCTTATATTCAAAGAAGAAATAATTATTATGTTAGTCAAGGATGTAATGAACAAAAATGTAGTAGTAGCAAAACCTATAGTGACTCTAAGGGAAGCATCAAAAGTTATGGGAGAAATGAATATGGGTAGCCTAGTGGTAATGGAAGATGATAAGATTGTTGGAATTATAACTAGTACAGACATATTAAAGGCTATTGGTGATGGAAAAGATCCAGATAAGACCTTAGTTAAAGATGTAATGAGTAAGGATGTAATAACAATTCAGGCTGATGAAGATGTTAGTAAAGCTGTGGAGATTATGGTTCAGCATAAAATTAAAAGATTACCAGTTATGATGAATGATAAGTTAGTTGGAATAATTACAGTAAGCGACATAGCAATAATAGAACCTAAAATAATTTCTAAGTTTGCTTCTTTAATATCTTTAAACGCTTTTAAGTTTAGTGGAGCTTAGTATTTATAATAAAAAACTAGTAACCCGTTTTCATCCCTAAGAAATATTTTGTCGCTCTTTTTATCAAAGATATTATACTTACTTTCTAAAATATAATCACAATCATCAAAACTTCTAATACAAATTATAACTTCTTTGTTTGGAGTAATATTAAAGTTTTTAATATACAAAACATTATGACTCTCGTCTTCAATATACCATTTGTTGAGGTTTATCGAAAAATTACAAATATTTTTTATAATTAGTTTTTCATTATCTATATAATAAAAATTTACTTTTATACAACTAGAATAGTTAGATCTTTTCCAAATTCCAATCCCCCTTTCTATTGCGTAATTTTCTGCATCTAAAAGTTCCTTCTTATATTTAGATATCTCATTTATTTTATAAGTATGCGCCAACCCATTTTTAACAATTTCAACATTTATATTTCTCTTATTCCAAAAAACATAGGCTAATAATCTTCCATATGGGTCTCTAATTCCATTTTCGTATTCCAAAGAAATTTTTTCACCAACTAACATTTCAAGATAATTTTTAGCTTCATCAAAGTATCTTTTTCCTTTTTCCGGAGCATTTATTCCTATCAGTCTAACTTTTTCACCATTTGAAAGCTCTATAGTATCCCCATCTATAATTCTAATTATTTCATATTTTCTCTGAAAAAATAACCCTGTCACAGAATAATAGTTATTAAGGAGAAAAAGAAGTACAGTTATAATAAAGGCAAAAATTAAAGGCCCAATTCTTTCAATTTTCATATATTTCAGTTTTTTTCTTCTAAGTTAAATATACCTCTGGAAAAAGATTCCTCATCAATTCTACCAAATTTCTCAATCATTTCACTAATTTTTTCATCTTTGTATCTATTTACACACTCTTTACATATTATGACAATCTTTTTGCTTTCTTCATCCCCTATTTTGAAAACTAAATCGTTATTTCCACAAATATCGCATTTTCCGTAAAATGTGGCGGAAATCTTATATCTCATAAAAATCTTGATTTAGAAATATATAAGAGCTAAATAATTTATACCTTAAATTCTTCCCAATAAACCTTCTTTTTTTCCACAGCTTCTCTAATTTTTCTTTCCCTTTCATTTAGTTTTGATTTACCACTTTTTACCTCAACAAAAGTTATACCTTTTACTTCACCTTCTGACAAACCATCAAAAACTATAAAATCTATAGGATCTCCTACCCATCTCACATCGTGTGGATTGTGTTTAAAAGTCTTTATAATTGGAACTAATTTTTCCACAGTTTTTCCAGATAAACTTCGAGCGCTTCTTTCTATAGCCTCTCTTTTAATTTTTTCTTCAATTTCTTCTATATGTTTTCTTACTCTATCTTCAAATTTAAACTTCCATTCTAAGTTTTTTATTAAAAAATATATAGTTGTAAGAAAAAGAAATGTTATCAAAAGCCATTCAATCATAGAATATATTGATAGAAACGTTAAAAATTTAAATAGAAATTTAGAAAAAGGTTGATGGGTATGAAGACTAAAAATATAGGAATTGACCTAAAACCGCCGGAAAAAGAGTGCAATGATGTAAAGTGTGCTTGGCACGGAAAGGTTAAGGTTAGAGGTAAGATGGTAGAGGGTGTAGTAGTATCTGTTAGGCCACAAAAGACTGCAATTATCGAAATTGAATATGCTCATTACTTACCAAAATATGAAAGATATGAGAGAAGACATTCGAGACTATATGCCCATTTACCACCATGTATTTTAGTTAAGGAAGGTGATAAAGTTATTATAGGCGAAACAAGAAAACTTAGTAAAACAAAATCTTTTGTAGTTCTTCAAAAGGTGGAATAAATGAAGGGTATATCTTCTTCAGTAACAAAAGCTTTGAATGTTGGTAGTTATGTGGTTTGTGCAGATAATACTGGTGCTAAGATGGTACAAATAATTGCAGTAAAAACCTATAAGGGAAAAAGAAGAAGAATTCCTAAGGCTGGAGTTGGTGATTTAGTTAAAGTTGTAGTAAAGAGTGGGGATGTCAAGGTTAGAAAACAAATATTCGATGCCGTAATTATTAGGCAAAAAAAGGAGTACAGAAGAGCTAATGGTATTAGAATATCTTTTGAGGATAATGCTGTAGTTATAGTAAATGAAGAAGGCGAACCAAAAGGGACTGAAATTAGAGGACCAGTAGCTAAGGAGGCTGTCGAAAGATTTTCTTCTATTGGAAAAATAGCTTCAATGGTGGTTTAAAAATGAAAAGACCCAAATCTAAAAAACCAAGAAAACAAAGAAAATTTTTGATTGAAGCACCTTTGCATATAAGAAGAAAGATGATATCCTCTCATTTATCTAAGGAATTGAGAGAAAAGTATAAGAGAAGAAGCATTCCTCTTAGGAAAGGTGATGAAGTTAAGATTATGAGGGGTGAATTTAAAGGAAAAATAGGAAAAGTCGTAAAAATAGATACTAAGAAATATAAAGTTTATGTTGATGTTGCTAAGAAAAAAAGAACAGTTGGAACAGAATATTTAGTACCTATATCACCCAGCAATTTAATGATTATAAATTTAAATTTAGAAGATAAATACAGGCAAAAAATATTGGAGCGTGGTAAGAGTGGCACATCTTAAAAGATTGGTAGCACCAGAATATTGGCCTACGCATACTCGAGGTTATACTTGGACATACGCTCCATCACCAGGACCTCATAAAAAAGACGAATGTATACCTCTAGCTATAATCGTTAGAGATGTTTTAAAATTGGCTGAAACAGGAAAGGAAGCAGAAAAGATCATTAAAGCAGGAGAAATAAAAGTTGATGGGAAAATTAGAAAAGATCCGAGGTATCCTGCTGGATTACTTGATGTTATATCTATACCTAAAATAAACAAACACTACAGAATAATTCCGTTTAAGAAAGGTTTAAAACTCATAGAAATAGAAGAAAGTGAGGCTAATAAAAAAATTGTTAAAATTTTGAATAAGAAGAGTATTAAGGGAGGTAAAACTCAACTAAATCTTAATGATGGCAAAAATATTATTGTTTCTGATGGTAAATACAAAACACATGATTCTTTGCTAATCGAACTTCCTACATTAAAAATTATAGACCATATAAAGTTGGAAAATGGGGTATTAGTTTTAATTACATCCGGAGAAAAAAGTGGAAAAATCGGTAAAGTTACTAAAATTTATGAGGGAAAATTTAATGTTAAACCAAAAATTGAGTGTGAAATAGAAAATCAAAAAACGGAAGTTTTAAAGGAATATGCAATTTGTGTTGGTAGAGAAAAACCCATGATAAAGGTTGTTGAATATGAATAAGATGAGAGAAATAAGAATAGAAAAAGTAGTACTTAATGTTGGCTGTGCTGGGGATTTAGATAAGATAGAAAGAGCCAAGAAGATGTTAGAAATGCTTACGGGTAAAAAACCTGTTGTGACAAAATCTAGAAAAAGGTCTACATTTGGTATTGCTAAAGGTAAACCAGTTGGAGTTAAAGTAACTTTAAGAAAAAAAGATGCTGAGGATTTTTTAAAAAAGATCTTAGAAGCCAAAAAGAATACCATATCATCTAGACAAATTGATAATAATGGAAATTTTAGTATTGGTGTTGCTGAATACTTTGAGCTTCCGGGTGTTAAATATAACCATGAAATAGGAACTCTAGGTTTTGATGTTACAGTAACCTTAGAAAGACCTGGATATAGAGTTAAAAGGAGAAAGATCAAAAAATCTAATATAGGTAAAAATCATAAAATTAAAAAAGAAGAAACAATCGAATGGTTAAAAGCGAGGGGAGTAAATGTTTTATGACGAAAAACTATTAGAGTTCGTGGAAAAAATAAATGGTATAGCTCTTAGAAAGGCAGAAACTTCTAAGGATATTGAAGGAGTATATTCAAGAATTCTTGAAAATTTACCAAATATTCAGGATTTCGAAGATGTTAGTGCTTTAGAAATTCTAGGAGAATTAGGTGGATAGACTTGAAACAAAGGAAGTTCGGAAAAACAACTCATAGATGTAAAAGATGTGGCTCTACTAGAGGAGTAATAAGAAAATATGGAATAAATCTTTGTAGAAAATGTTTTAGAGAAGTAGCTGAAGAAATTGGGTTTAAAAAATACAGCTAAGTATTATGATAGAGATTATTTCTTTGATAATATTATTTTTTGGTCTACTAATAGCTTCTTACTATGATTTAAAAACGACAGAAATTCCCGATAAATTTGCCTATATTTTTTTATCAATTGGTGTTATCTTATTTATTGTTAACAGCTATATAAACAACTTTAATAATTTTATTGAAAACTTAAT
>JAWAJM010000003.1:0-13814 GCA_038996625.1 Candidatus Aenigmatarchaeota archaeon | reverse complement strand
GGGTTTGTCTTTTAGGGTTGTGAGTTTTTATTGTTTCATTCAAGGGGGACACCTAGGAATTTTAGTAGGGCTTTTTCATCGGATAGGTCTCCTATGATTCTCCTCTTGGGTTTGGGTTTTATCCTGTCAAGGGTTGGTATTGCGATAATATGATTTTTCCGGGCCAATTCCGGGTTTTTGGTGATGTCGATGATTTCAGTGTTGATGTTTATTCTTTTTTTGATCTTTTGCAATTTTTTGATGGCTGCTTCTGCGTGGGGGTTTTTGGGGGTTATATATAATCTGAGGATTATTTCGTTCAAATAGTTTTCACCCCCATTTTTTTATTTTTATGCCCTTTTTGGTTAGTTGGATTTCGTGGGGTCGTGTGGAGTGTTCCATGCCACGACTTTTAAGTACTCTTAGGATTTTGAGATATTCTCCACCCCGTTCTGTCTGGTCTAGTATGATCCAGGTGTCTATGAGGGATGATAGGCGCATCTCTGTGGTTGTTAATGGCCTGCCACCCATTGTAAGGTATGTTAGGATGGAAGTTATTTTCTTATTCTTCAGAAAGTCTGTGAATCTTATGAAAAGGTCTTTCACGGCGAAACCGGCCTCTGTGAGCGCTGATATGGGATCTATTATAACATGGTCTGGTCTGAAATCGCGTACAATATCTTGCATGCTTGTCAGGTGGGCTTCCAGGCCTAGTGTGGTGGGTCTTTCGGCGTGTATAAGGAGTTTTCCTTCTTCAATGAATTTTTTGAGGTTTATCCCAACAGATTTCATGTTACGGATTATCTGGTCTGTGGGCTCCTCATTTGCGAAGAAAAGGCATCTTTCACCCCTATTGCAGGCTTCCTGGGCGAATGTGGATACGAAACTTGTCTTACCAGTACCGGTGGTCCCTGAGATTAATACAGACGACCCTTGGTAGAATCCTCCTCCGAGTATGTTGTCAAGTTCTGGGATGCCACTGGATACGATTTTGCGACTTACGCTATAATCAAGTTTGAGAGAGGTTATAGGGAACAATGATAAACCCTTAGAATTTATAAGCATTGGATACTCATTCAGACCATGTTCTGAACCCCTATATTTTCGTATAGTCATATACCTTGTACCTATATAATCCTTGTACTGGTATTTAAGATGGATGACGCAATCTGATATGTAATCTTCAAGTCCATGGGCCGCCCTACCATAGGGGTTTTCTCCACTAGTGAATATGCTTGTAAGACCCTTGCTATTTAACCAGTTTATGAGCCTGATGAGCTCCTCTCTCATATCTTTTTTAAAGTGGGATAGTAAAGTGTCAACCTTGTCGATCACTATCCTCTTAGCATTTACACGTTTTATAGCATCCTCTAGACGGACTAGAAGAGCATCCAAACTATAATCACCACTTTCAACCCCAAAAATGGAAGATAAATCCTCTATAAACATCTTATCTTCCTGGATAAGATCCTCAAGAAGGTTATCCTCTAATCTGAAATTTTCTATGAGATTGTCCTTGCTCTCTTCAAAGGTTACCATGACACCAGGCTCATCATAAAGACTGGCACCGTTAATCAAGAATTGCATGGCAAAGAAAGTTTTACCAGTCCCAGGACCACCATAAACTAGAGTATTACGACCCCGGGGCAGGCCACCCCTTGTTATACTATCAACACCCCAGATACCAGTCGGGGCCTTCTCAACTGGCCTAAAAGATCCCCTCATAAACTCACCCCCCACCATGGTGAGAATCCAATATTATTATTACTATTAGATTATAATAAATTTTCTATAAACAATAAAACCTTGACCAGGATCACATCAAATAGTCAAAAAAAGGCAAAGGATTCGACAAAAAAAGAGAGATTTTGACAAGAAAAAAGCTCCAAAAAAAATTGGGTGGAAAAGGACATGGATTACATCATCGAAACAGAAAAAATAACCAAAAAGTATGATGATTTCACAGCAGTAGACAAGGTAGATTTGAAAGTGCCAGAGGAGGACATCTACGCGATACTAGGACCTAACGGGGCTGGTAAAACAACATTAATATCAATGTTATGCACGATACTCAGGCCAACAAGTGGCACAGCCAAAGTGAACGGATACGATATCATCAGAGAACCTGAGAAGGTAAGAGCATCCATTGGCATAGTATTCCAATCCAGGGCGCTTGATGACATGCTAACAGGAAGAGAACACCTAGAAATGCACGCAGCACTATACGGAGTCCCCAAGGAGATAAGAGAGGAAAGGATACAGGAAGTGCTAGAACTCATAGCCCTCGGTGAAAAAGCCGACGAATATGTCAAAACATATTCAGGTGGCATGAAACGCCGACTAGAAATAGGAAGAGGACTCATACACCACCCAAAGGTTTTATTCCTGGATGAGCCAACATTAGGCCTAGACCCCCAGACACGCGAAAGCATCTGGAAATACATAAAACAACTCAACAAAGAAGAAAAAGTAACAGTACTGCTCACAACACATTACATGGAAGAAGCAGACAAACTCTGCGACCAAGTAGCAATAATGAACCGCGGAAAAATCATAAAAGCAGACACACCAACAAAACTCAAAAGAGAACTAAAAGCAGACACAATAAAAGTAAAAGTAGAAAGACCCAAGGAATTCGCAGAAAAAATCCAAGGATTACCCAGAGTGAAAGAAGCCTATAAAACCCAAGAGACAGTAAAATTGTTAGTAGAGAGGGGTGAAAACCTCATACCAGAAATAGTGAACTTCGCAACACAAGAAAACTTCAAAATAAGATCAGTAGAACTAGAACATCCAACACTAGAAGATGTATTCATAAAATACACAGGAAACAAAATAACAGAAACATAAAACCCTGAAAAATATTCTGTAAATTATTAGAGGGGAAAAGATGGGAGAAATAGAAGGAATATACACCATATGGTTAAGAGAAATGAAAAGATTCCTACGCTACAGATCAAGAATAGTCACCTCAATCGTAACACCACTACTATGGCTTGTAATATTCGGAACAGGACTCGGAGCATCAATAAGATTCGCAGCGGTCCCAGGAGGCTACAGAGCATTCATCTACCCAGGCATAATAGGCCAAACCATACTATTCACAAGCATATTCTCAGGCGTCTCAGTAATAATAGACAGACAATACGGCTTCCTCAAAGAGATTCTAGTGGCACCTATCTCAAGACCATCAATAGTCCTTGGAAAAGCCCTAGGTATAAGCACGGCCTCAATGATACAAACAGCCATCCTACTATTATTATCGTTCCTTGTAGGGATTACAATGACACCAGCTTGTTTCATCGTAACCATGATACTCTCACTCATAATCTCAATGGGTTTCGGAGGACTGGGACTCATGATAGCAGCCTTCACAGACAGCATGGAAGGATTCAACCTCATAATGAGCTTCATAGTACTACCAATATTCCTACTAAGCGGAGCCCTATTCCCCATCACTGGCCTGCCAACATGGTTAAAAAATGCTGTTTATATAAACCCTTTAACTTATGGTGTGGACGCACTACGCTATACTATACTTAGAAGGTCTGTGCTCCCTCTTGAGATTAATTTTGTAGTTATCAGTATATTTGCGGTTATAATGGTTTTATTAGCTGCTTTCATGTTTAACGTGAAAGAACAGAGTTTAATGTAGAAAATATATTCATCTGCTTTCTTATTATGGTTTTTGTTCAGAATAGGGTGTGATATAAATTGTTTTTCCATACTATAAAGATTTTATCGGATTTGAATACTGTATTTGTAAAATAAAGTGGAAAATTTGAACGGGATTAATTTTTAGAAACAATAATTGGACATTTGATATATATTGTAGATAATTGTCTATATTGTTTTTATAAGTGAAATTTTTTTATTACTTGTAGATGGAAATTAGTATTATCATATAAATAATTTATGAAGTGAACCTTAAACATAAAACTTATATACAAGAATTCTATGAATCATAATATGAAATTTATAACTAAACTAATGTGGAGGCTTGAGATATTAGATTACATATTCTACTTAAAAGTGAGGAAAAGCCACTTAAAATACCCTATAATTACAATTACGCTATAAATTCCATGATATATTATAAAATAGCCGATAAAGACCTCGCAATGGAATTGCACAAGTCAGATGATTATAAATTTTTCACATTTTCTGAATTCTATGTCATGAAAAGAAGGGCCCTTAAAGATTATTTATTAGCAGAAAATGGGGAGATAGGACTTTACATATCATCACCAAATGAGGAATTCATAAAAAACCTTGTAGAAGGATTCTTAACCAATCCCCATGTAACTTTTTTAAATAAGAAAATGTGGGTAGAAAAAGTCGCACTTTTAAGAAAACCTAAAATAAAGAAGAGAATGAAGTTCAGGACACTTTCCCCAATCATTGTACGGACACTCAAAGAAAAAAACGGGAAATTGAAGCAGTGGGATCTTAACCCAGCAGATTTGAAATTCTATGAGAATTTGCAAAAGAATCTCATCAATAAGTATACAGCATTTCATGGAGAATATAAAGGAGACGAATACATGAAAATATTTCCAGAAACTCGGTCGATAAAGCGGAAGAGGATCAAAGTACCTAAGGAGGGGGCTGAAACATATCATAGAGCATATCATATGAGATTCGAAATAGAAGCCGATCCTAGGCTTCTTGAGTTTGCATATGATTGTGGATTAGGTGAAAAAAACAGTATGGGATTTGGGATGGTGGCGAAGGTATGATAAAAGCTTCTGACAAATTAAAATCAGCAAATGAGCCTGTTTTACAATTTACTGGCAATTGGCTTATAGATTTAGGAATTTTAGGATTTGTCAACCTTTTAGAGGAAATCTACAACTGGAATCTCCAAGAAACACAAAAAAGGATAAAAGAAAATGAAAAAGTCGTATATTATGGGCTCTTCCCATTTGCATATATTTGCTCCGAAATAAAAAGGAAAAATTCAAAAATTCCCAAGGGACTTATCGATGATTTTGCGAATGAAATTTACAAGAAAGAATTTAAATCAGAAAAGGAAATATTCGACTTTACATGGGAAAATTATATAACTAAAGCGGCTACAGAATTATGGAAAAAAAAGATAATAGAAAGAGCAATAAATAAAAGAAAAAATGAAAAGTTTGTAAAAGGCACTCCAAAGATTTTAAAAAAGAAAATTGAAAAAGTGGAAATTCTTGGAAAAAAAATTATTAAAGAAAATAAAGAGGAAATAAAAAAACTCCTTGAAAAATCGGGAAGATTTCAGAAATTAGAATATGAAGACATTAAAAGTATTCAGAGCCACTCCAAGAAAGAATTTAAGAAATATGGAGAAAGGTTCCTAGAAAATGCTGTAAAGCTTAAAGAGATAATGGATGACGTTGATGAATATTTGAGCAATTTGTGGGCTAGAGAAGTCGTGGGTAATAATAATATTCTGGAAGAGCGTCTCAAATTTTATAGGATACCCATTGATAATAAATATTATAAAAATTTTTTGTTTTTTAATTATTCAGTAAATCATAAAGGGCAAAAAGAAAAATTCTATTACACAATAGCTTCAGAAATAAACCGAGAAGAAATTCTCATTAATTTGGACAAAACCATAAACAAGTTTTTAGAATCCTATGACAAAGCATCTAACATTTATTATACACCTTTAAAAACTGAATACCTTATAGATATTGTGCCTTATTTATTTGTATATTTATTGTGTTTTGATCGTGCATTTGAAGATTATAAAAATATTGGCCATATTGTATTTTATTCCAATGACGTTTTCATTACATATGAAATTAATAAGCGCTTAAAGCTCAGAAAGTCAAAAAGTGAAGAGGATCTAAATAGCATTTTTAGGGACACATGGCAAACGGTTATTGATACTATAATAGAAATGGAGTCATGGTGGGTTCTTGAAAACCTTTACCTCATAAAGTATACTGATTTGAAAAGCGACGCTCAACGCTTCATTAATGTTGAATATATGGGTATCTCCAGATTACAAGCTACTATATTATTAGATGATGATATCAGGAGAAACTTGAATCAAAGAGTCCAAGTAGATAAAAATGAATACAGATGGCTCTTTGAGGAATTCATCAAAAATAGGCCTTTAACATCTATCATACTGGATCACTTGATTTTGAGATTGAACCAGAGAACGAAACAACGAAAAGTCCAACCTTTACTTTATGCTCTTGCATTAGAGGCGGAATTATCGTCAGAACATGATTTTATTCATCTCTTTGAAGATCCGATGTCATTGAAACTTAAATTAGATGATTTAGTTCCAAGGATAAAAAAGAGCCGTGAAAGAATGGATATGGCTAGAAAAAATATACGAAGATTATTATCTGAGGATATAAGAGAAAATAAAGTACCACACTTATTTTCCATTATAAGACGACAAAATAAATATTCATTTGTAAACTCCATTCTAAAGCTTATAATTGCAAATCCAGAAAAAGATAAAAAGCTAATCAAGCATTTAAATGATTATATTTTCCATCAGATAGTTCAAAATGATAAGGCATGGATTCATTACGCTCTCGGGCTTTTCACAGGATTTATAGGAGGTTGAAAAATGGAATATGTTAAAAAACCTATCTTAATGAAGGATTATGATGAAATAAAAATATATACAAAAAAAGCTTTTGAGAATATTGGCTCTGAAAGTTATAGGCAAAGATTAGTTTATAGGTTACTTAACACAGCTACAGTGAACAATCAAAAAGATTTCTTTTCATCATTGTTGAGAGCTCTGAATTCCCGTAAAGATGATGAGAACGTTAAAAGACTTTCCAGAAAACTTGAATGGTTGTTCCCTCTTTCACCTGCTAATTTCGAGAAAGTCGCATATTCAATTATAATGGGTATAATGGCCGTACGAGGTGAATAAAATGGGAAAATATATAGTTTTAGATATAGTATTCCACGGGAATTCTTTGAATTATGATCAAGGGAGTGGAAATTATCAAGAATTAAAAAAGATAACAAAATGGGATGGTAGACAGTACACACTAGTGAGTAGGTATGCTTTAAGGTACAGTTTACTTGAAACAGCGCAAAAAGCAAATCTATTCAAGTTAACTGAAGCAGAAAATCTCATAGAGGCCGGTAAAGGTGAAAATAAAGTTATACAACCTGCAACAGAATTTCTATTAACTGGAGACATATTAAATTATCCCGAATTTGACCTTTTTGGGTATTTGATAACGGACACTTCTCCCCAAAATTTCAGAGTCGCCCCTGTTAAAATTTCTCATGCCGTCTCTATGACACCTTTTATGTATGATGCACATTTCAATGCCAATATCGGCCTTGCCAATAGAATGCGGAAAATGCACGGTGAAATGAAGCCCAATCCATTCACAATGGAAGAACACGAAACATACTACCAGTATACAGTAGTGGTAGACATTGGAAATATTGGAGAAATGGAAGTTTACATAAAACCGAATACAGATGTTACTATTCAAAATGAAAAATTCAAAGTGAAAAACATAGAGAAAATAAACGCCTTAAACGACGAAGAAAAATTATCAATAAAATTAAAGAAAGGAAGAAATGAAAAAGACCTTATGCAATCAGATATCGTGGAATTATCCGAGTTCACAGAATTCAACGACGTTTACTTGGTCAAATATAAACTAAAAGACAATAAAATGATCAAAGAAAGAATATTGAGCCTCATAAAAGCTTTAATGAATTTAAAACGTAGTATAAAAGGGAGAGAGGAAGATTTATCACCTAAACTCCTCATTGCTGGCGTATATAATGATGGTCCATACAAAACGTACAGGGATAAGATAGTCTTGGTCGATGAATATGTAGAAGAAGAATATGATGAAATAGAAGAGACAAAGACAGAAAATGGACGCATATTAAAAGTAAAACATAAAAGTAGCAAAACAAGAAAGCCTCTATTCAAAATCAAAGGAATTAAAGCTGAAATAACTTCATTAGATGAAGATAAAGTGTTATCATTTGTAGAGCGGATATTCCATAAAGAAGATGAATACAAGGACGTGAAAGTTTTCAAAGATGAAAGTATAGAAGTGAAGATTTAAATTTTAGTCGAGGCGCTTCTAATGGATGACATAATAATCTTAGAGATATTCCAACCATTTGCACAATACAGAAACCCTTTTACATTTGATCATGCCCAAAGTTATCCATTACCACCCAAGTCAACGATCATTGGAATGCTGCAGAACGCCCTTGGAAGATACTATGATAAAAAATTATACAATTTGAAAGTAAGCATCCATGGTTTATTTGAAACTAAATTCTGGAATTATCAAAATTTAATAATGGGGGAAGTTTCTCTAAAAAGGTATAATGGGCGTTTAAAATTATGGAACGAAGGATATCCACTTTACAGTGAAAATAAAAAATCACAGAGGAGGCCAAGATTTCAAGAGGAGCTTTTCAATGGACATTATTACATTTTCATCAAAGGCGAAAAGGATATGCTTTTAGAAATAGAGGAGTCACTTTCGAAGCCTTCTAAGCTCCTTTATCTTGGGAGAAGTGAAGACCTCATTTTCATAAGGAAAATACACAAGGACTTTGATTTCGAGGAAAAAAAGGTCAAAAGGAACATATGGTTCACACAACCTACATATATCAGGTTAAGATATGATGGTAGAAATTTTCCATTGAAAAATATGAAGTTCCCTGTCTATTCGATTCCTGTAAAAGTTTTATTCAAAAATGATGGTCAGATTATTTCAAACAAGGCTGAATTATCAGATTCTACACAGAGAGTGCCAACTTTCGAAACTGTAATTTATACTGGCACAGACCAAGTAATATATTTAAAGGAGGAATTAATCATTGAAAATTATCATATCACTGATGATCTAGTTTTTAAGATACCTAAGGAGTTTGGGTGGTTGTAATGGAATTAATCGAGACTTTAAGGGCTAAATCCAGCGACCAGGAAAATTATCTCTTAAAGGATCATTTGAAAGAAACTGTAAATAGGATCGTTGCAATATATAACTTTTTCGAAGAAAATAGGGGGAATTTTACATATGATTTAGACAGGGTTTTATTTGAAAAGCTTGTAGTCGCCGCGATAATCCATGATCTTGGAAAGATCGACTATAATTTCCAGAGAAAAGTTTTAAAGTCAGAAGAAATAAAAGAAAAAAATTGGATTGAATTAAAGGAATTTTTCAAACCGTTAATGGATCTTCAGAGTCCTCTATCTCTACGTCATGAGATACTTTCAAGTATATGGAGTACTTTCCTTATAGGTAATGATAAATTAGACAAAAAAATTAGGACTGCAATCCTTTTACATCATTATAATGAATATTTTGCAACGGAACGAGACTTGATGGAGATCATATACACTTATGAAGACCAAATAAAATCATACCTTGAATTTATAATGGAAAGACGCGAATTACTAGAGGATTTTTTAGCCGAATTACTAGGATATATAAAGGGAAGCCTAGAAGATAGCATAGTTTCATCTGCAATTGATTATTTGAAGGAACAGGCAGACTTCAAGAAAGCCAAGGTATTATTAGCGAAAATTAAAGGCCATGATGATGATATTTCCGATTTTGCAAGATTTTACAACCCTAGGTTGGAAGATCATGACTTTTTAGTTTTATTGGGACTTCTAAGAAGATCAGATTATTCAGCAAGTGCTAATGTACCTATAGAATCATATACTCCAAGAATATTTCTCGATATTGAAGATAACCTTGAAAAAAGGATTCCAAGAGAAAAATTATGGCAAGAGGTACTCCTAGATAAAATAGATCCAGGAGATTCTTTGGTTCTTGTGGCTCCAACAGGTTCTGGTAAGACTGAATTTGCCATACTTTGGGCTGCAAAAAACAACAGAAAATTAATATATACTTTACCATTGCGGGTTGCGTTAAACGATCTCTTCATAAGATTCAGAAACAGAGAAAATGGTTATTTCAACGCTTCTAATGTTGATATTCTCCATTCAACTGCTTTTATAGAATACATGGATGAGGAAAAAAGGGGAAAGAGTATAGATCTTGATAAAATGTTGACTTCCGCAAGGCTACTCGCATCACCCGTATTATTAACGACACCAGATCAAGTCTTTTTAACTTCACTTAATTATTATGGGTCTGATAAGATAATATCCATTTACCCCTTTTCTTCGTTCATTATCGATGAAGTGCAAACATATAATGAAGAAATGGCCGCTATCATCATTAAAACAGTTAATATTATCAGGGAGTTGGGTGGTAAAGTTATGATAATGACTGCAACTTTTCCTCCTTATTTTGAAAAATTCTTTAAAGATTTTAACTTTGTAGATGTTAAAGATCATGGACTCCACGTAAAGAATCTAGATTTAAAGAGGCACAAAATAAGGGTCATAGATAAACCCCTTTTTGTCGAAGGGGACAATGGTTTAGAAATTTACGAAGAAAGTGAAGATGAAATAAAGAAAATTTTAAAAGCTAACGATAAAAACTTTTTTATAGTAGTTAATAATGTTGGAAAGGCCATCCGTTTATATGAGATATTAAATGAAGATTATCCTAATGTATATCTTCTTCATTCGCGGATTCTCGAAGTTGAAAAGGATAGAAGATTAAAGGAGATAAAAAGGAAAGTGGAAAGTGAAGAAAAGGTAATAGTTGTATCAACACAGATAATAGAAGCTTCTGTTGACCTTGATTTTGACATGATGATTACAGAGATATCCACAATTGACAGTCAAATCCAGCGTTGGGGAAGAATCCACAGAAATAGAAACACAGATTATCAAGAAGATGAACCTAACATAGTAATATTCACAGGAAAAGTAGAAAATGGCGATTTAAAAATCGACAATGGAACTATGCGCATATATGACAAGAAAGTAGTTGAAAAAACAAGAGAAGTACTCAAAGAACATGAAGGTGAAACATTTGATTATACTTTTGAGAGAAATCTCATATCAGAAGTATTTAAAAGGAAAATTGAAGGCTTAACATTAAAAAAGCATTATGAAAACAAAATAGAGAACATACTCAGAGATCTTGAATATTTCACGGTAGAAAAAAAGAGTCAAGCCCAATTATTATTTAGAAAAATTGCAGGAATAAAAATAATAATACCTGATATCGTAATTCAAGATTCTAATAATAAAATTCAAGAAATTTTTGGAGAATGTATAAAAGAAGGTGTTAAAACTTGGAAAAAAATCATAGAAAAAATAGAAGAAAAGACAGGCAAAAAAGTTGACATATGGTCACTTAAAAAATTACTATACGAATATTCGATAAATATGCCGGTCTATTACGAAGAAAAAAGCGACTTTTGGAGTAAAACGACTGGAGAATTTAAAGGATTTTACATATGGGGCAATATAAACAAAAATGAACTTGATCAGATAAAAGAGCTTGGCTTAGATAGCATATTTAAAGACACAAACTCCACAAATATATTATAAAGATTTTATGTGGTCTGAGATGATTTCAGATGCAGAAAAAAAGCTTTTAATACGTGGAACGCAAGTCAATTACTATTTCGTATGCAGGACTAAACTTTGGCTTTTCTCTCACCATATACAAATGGAGCATGAATCCGACATTGTTGAATTGGGTAAATTATTACATGATGAAACCTATAAACGGGAGGAAAAGAGTTTAATACTTGATGATCTTATAAGCGCAGACTTTGTGAGAAAAGGAAAACTTCTTGAAGTGCATGAAGTTAAAAAAAGCGATAAAATTGAGGAAGCTCACTTTTTCCAATTACTCTATTATCTCTATTATTTAAAAAAGGAAAAAGGAATAGAGGAAATTAGAGGTTTTATAGATTATCCGAAACTCCGGAAAAAGAAAGAGATAAGATTAACCCCTGATAATGAAAAAAGATTGAAGAAAGTCCTTGAAGATATAGATACGGTAGTCAGGGGCGATTTTCCACGACCTCAAAAGAAGAGTAGGATATGTAGAAGTTGTGCCTATCTTGAATTTTGTTGGGCATAAAAATTTTTACGATGACTAGGAAGAATTATTATATACTTACAGATGGTATCTTGAAAAGGAAAGAAAACACATTATATTTCATAAACAAGGATGGGAAACGCCCACTCCCAATACATTCTATATATTCAATATACGCATATAGCTCGCTTAGCATTTCTTCCCAGGTTGTAAATTTGTTGTCAAAAGAAGGCATACCGATACACTTTTTTAACAGGTACGGATTTTATTCTGGAAGTTTTTATCCAAGAGAGACACTATTATCTGGAGATCTTGTGATAAAACAAGCAAAACATTTTATAGATAATGAGAAAAGGTTAAAACTTGCCTCTGATTTTGTTAAAGGCGCCATATTTAACATGAAACGAGTCTTATCCTATTATGGTTTGGATAATAACATGGATACTCTCTTGGAAGACCTTAAATCATGTAAGAAGATAACTGAGATAATGAACGTTGAAGGAAGAGCTAGAGCAGACTATTATAAATTATTGGATGAAATACTCCCTGAAGGTTTTAGGATAGGTGAAAGGACTCGTAGACCACCCGAGAATATGGCAAATGCACTACTTAGTTTTGGCAACTCTCTATTATATTCAACTATCATAAGTGAAATCTATAATACACAGTTAAATCCTACCATATCATATTTGCATGAACCATTCGAAAGGAGATATTCACTTGCACTTGATATTAGTGAATTATTCAAGCCTATAATTGTTGATCGCTTAATTTTGTATTTAATTAAGAAGAATATGATAGATGAAACAGACTTTGAAAAGGATTTAAATTATTCTTTACTCAACGAAAATGGAAAAAGAAAATTTGTAACAGAGTATGATAAAAGGCTTAAAAAAACGATTAAACACAGGAAAATCGGGAGAAAAGTCTCATATAAACGTTTAATACGATTAGAATGCTACAAATTGATAAAACATTTGCTAGGGAAAGAAAAGTATAAACCATTCATAAGCTGGTGGTAATCAAAAAAAAAACTATATAATTCATGTCCTCATTTTACTTTTTGTATTCCATGAATTAAAATGAAAAGACATTTTATCTGAATTATGAAAATCTAAAATGAAATGTATGTTATAATAGTTTATGACGTAAATGTAAAACGTGTTAACAAGGTTAAAGCATATTTGAGAAAACATCTTTTATGGGTTCAAAATTCAGTTTTTGAAGGTGAAATTACAAAAAGTCAACTAGAAAGAATAAAAAAAGATCTTAGTACCATCTGTAACGAATCAGAGGATTCCGTGATAATCTATTCATTCAGAACCAAAAAAGCCATGAAAAAAGAAGTTTTAGGCATCGAAAAATCATCAATATCTGAAATAATATAATAGAATCCTTTATTTTTTATTTTAAAAAATTTTTAGTTTTCTAATTTGCCTTTAACTAAATGTTGCTTTGTCGTTTATCACCCTCTTTTTTCATTTAATTTTTGTAACATTTTGTTATTTTATTCCCCTTTTAACCTTTACAAAGATATAGCAACTTTTTTATATATTTATCCAATTTTAGTTGGCTTTCATGTAATTAAATTCGTTCTACTATTTGAATTTCATTTTTTGACTTTTTTGACAAAGTCGTCTATCTTTATAAATGGGTTGCATTATTAGGGGTCGCCGACACAAAACATTAAATAGAAGCAACAAGAAAAAGAATAAAACAAAAACAAGAAAAAAACCGCCCTATTAAAATCAGACCAAAATGGGATTGAAATAGGCGAGTTTGGTGTAAAATCTGACATAAATAACATAATTAAAATCAGACCAAAATGGGATTGAAATATATTCTCTTTTTTTATATTGTGAGTGTGTAGAGTGTTTTATTAAAATCAGAACAAAATGG
>JAWAJM010000002.1:0-14835 GCA_038996625.1 Candidatus Aenigmatarchaeota archaeon | reverse complement strand
AAACGGGGAATATGTGATATATTAAAATCAGACCAAAATGGGATTGAAATAAGACAAATCCAGATAAATGGAATAAGGAACTCACAATTAAAATCAGACCAAAATGGGATTGAAATCCTGGACTCTAATTCGGTTATTAGGTATGCTATTGCAATTAAAATCAGACCAAAATGGGATTGAAATCGCGACAGTGTTACATATGTGGTTGAAGAAATTCTGATTAAAATCAGACCAAAATGGGATTGAAATTCGCATATCCTCCGCGTCATAGGTGATATCAACCTGAGAATTAAAATCAGACCAAAATGGGATTGAAATTTGAAACGGGATATAAATGGTGCTGCGGTCTGGAATATTAAAATCAGACCAAAATGGGATTGAAATTTTATTTCGTGGCTTATTAGTAGGTGTCTTTTGTATATTAAAATCAGACCAAAATGGGATTGAAATAATAAGACTGAGACTGCTTACCCATCAATCGTATCTATTAAAATCAGACCAAAATGGGATTGAAATTTGCTCTCAAGTTTGTGTAATAGTGCCGTTATCTTAATTAAAATCAGACCAAAATGGGATTGAAATATAGATGATGCCAGACTCTGCAGCACATGCCAGCAGAATTAAAATCAGACCAAAATGGGATTGAAATTTGAAACGGGATATAAATGGTGCTGCGGTCTGGAATATTAAAATCAGACCAAAATGGGATTGAAATCACAGAAATAATGAATTTAACTTATTCCCACAAAGGGATTAAAATCAGACCAAAATGGGATTGAAATTGTTATTCAGGATGGGATGAAAGGGGGATTAAAATATTAAAATCAGACCAAAATGGGATTGAAATTGGCGGGTGCGGTTTTGGATGAGCCCAATTACAACAATTAAAATCAGACCAAAATGGGATTGAAATGGAACCAGAAGGGGTATAAGGTTCCCCGCTATGATATTAAAATCAGACCAAAATGGGATTGAAATTGCGGTCGTCTCGAGGGGCCCGTATCAGAAATGGATAATATTAAAATCAGACCAAAATGGGATTGAAATACGCGTTTCTACTATATCATATGTTAGACATACTATTATTAAAATCAGACCAAAATGGGATTGAAATGCAGCTGCTTTTGTGATAATGGCCAAGTATTTGGATATTAAAATCAGACCAAAATGGGATTGAAATTATGCAGATGATGTCCCATACACCGAATTATCAGATTTCTATTATGTCTGGCTCAAAAGGGCCTTATCTGATGTCAAGAATGGTAGATTAGTGCCAAGGTTCCACCCAGAGGCCTTTTTCAAGAAGATTGGAGATAAGACTGTGGAGATAAGGACACAGTGGCAGGAATTTGCGAATAGGGAAGTTTCAACGAATGCTGGGAGATTTACAGGTGAAAAAGATAGTAGAAAAAAAGCAGAAGAGCATTTCGAGAATCTGCTCACACAATCATTTATTGCTATGAAAAAGCACTTGAAAGAAGACGGATTACTAGTCACATATTATGCTCATACTTCACCAGAGGCGTGGGCGAGTTTGCTCAAGGCGGGATGGAAAGGAGCAAGGGCAACAATAACAAATGCATTTCCTCTTGCCACAGAATCGGCTCAAAGGGTTACAGCGAGAGGAAAACTTGCCTTGGACACTTCTATCGTTGTAGTGTGGCGGGTAGGAGACCAAGAAAGGGAAAGGAACATTATTGATTTAAAAGAAGAAATAATAAACTCAGCAAAGAACAGAGCAAAAAGATTGATCGAAAAAGGACATGTTGGAAGAGATGTTCTTGTAGGTGCTATGGCCGCTGCCCTCAATATTGTTACAATGCACGAAGGCTTATATGATGGAAAAGGCAATTTGACTGTGAGTAGATTATTGACAGAATATGTGTATCCATTTACGGCTATGGGGATATCAGAGTCTTTGAGGGAATTGACGAAAGTAGGTGAGATAAAATCACCAAAAGCGTTATTCTATCTTCTTGTTAAAGCACTATTTGGAAGCAAAGAAAAGATGATTATCAAAAAAATGGATAGAAGCGACATCAATCTACTCAAAATCTCCACAAAAGTAGATACAAATAGATTAATTAACAATAACTTAATAAAAAGGATAAAGACGGGATATAAGTTGCAGGAACCTGTTAGTTATGAAAGACCAGATTTTGAGAAGTTTTTGAAAGAAGAAAGAAAAATTAATTTGGCAAAACCAGAAATAAGAAACTCCTTGGACATATTGCATCTGATGGAATACTATTCATTGATATTTCCTCTCTCTAAATTGGGAGACAGATGGGAAGAAATAAGAGACGAATATCCAATGGAAGGGGGAGAAGCATTCGCTCTTGCCAGTATCCTCCATCAAATACTGCCAAAAGTCGATGCAGAGAAGAAATTGACAGCAGATTTTGTCGAAAAGATAAGAGGAGAAAGATTGGAGGCTTGAAAATGACGGGAATAAAAGAAATCTGTGAGCCATGGGAAGACGTATTTAATGCTTCATTGGATGAACATCTTGCACCAGAACTGGGAGATTTATTATCCGAAGAAGAAAGTATTTATGCAGATGCTTATCAATTTTTCAGTAGAACATACATAACAGATTCCATCATGGAATCTCTTGAAAACATCGTAGCTATTCTTAAGGGAGAAGGTGGAAATAATACTTTTACCATTTACTCTCTTTTTGGGGGAGGTAAAACCCACACTTTATTCGCCATCTATCATGCATGAAAAAGCCAGAAATATTGATGCATGAAGACATTTTAAAAGGGCATGAAGAGACAAAGAAGAAGAGAATAATACAAATTGCTAAAGATATTAAAAAATTGAAAGATATTCAAATCGTGGTCATTTATGGGAAAGATTATAAATATTGTGGAAGGCCATCTGCTCCAATAGAAGTTACAAATTACAAGATATAACTGTTTGGGGGTATCTTGCCCATTCTTTGGGAAGATATGACTACATAAGAAATGATGATGAAAAGTTAACCGTTCCAGATATTTCCACATTAAGAAAAGTCCTCGGGAATAAACCAACCATTATTTTAATAGATGAAATTGTTGACTATGCTTATGGGCTAAGGGGAAGCAAAATAGGAAGAAAAAGAATATGTGGATTCCATTCCTCAATTTTTAGATAGGCTTACTTCTGCAGTAGTTGGAACAAAGACAGCAGTGGTTGTTTCTTTGCCAATAGAGGTGAAAGGAGAAAGCATTGAAAAGACTGAAACGGTATGAAAAAGATTTTGTTAGGAAGTATTGGACTGCCCTGCATAGAACCGCAGCAAAGGATAGGCCTGCATTAAAGATCAGAACAGACGAGATAATAGATGTAATAAAAAAAAGGAATTTTAAAACAATTGACGAAAATTTAAAATATCTTGTCAATTTAAAATGGATACCTCCATTAAAAAGCATAGTATATTATGAAAAAAAGTTAGCAGAATTTATACCTCTGATCACTTCTCATGAAATAAAAAAAGGAAAAAATAACGGAAAACCAGCAGTCCGGTCACGAGTTTTCCTTCCGGAATTCATAGGTAGCTAATACTCTCGGATTCCAAAAGGATAAAAAAAATCCCCTTATCATTCATTCAAATGATAAAGAAGCATATCTAAGACTCTTGGTATATGCAGTTGTGAGGCAATCTATTCGTTCCGAAATAAAAGCAAACTTACTTGTAGAAATGACGAAAAGACTTCCATACACTGAATTGAAATATTGGGCAACTATATTCTCTCGCTATTTCAGAGAACATGGGAATAGAAAAGCACTTTATAAACCTGCCCGTGCTTTCAGGGAGGTTTATGGTCTTGAGAGATGAAAATATTCTACTCAGAGACATCTTACATTATTTGTCATATGATCCCGCCCTATTTTTTTATTATTATCTTTATGCAACCGCTCCCAAATATTTAGAAAAACCCATCAAAGCATATCTTCATCAAATTGATTTATTCAG
This sequence comes from Candidatus Aenigmatarchaeota archaeon, assembly GCA_038996625.1. Classification (GTDB taxonomy): domain Archaea; phylum Aenigmatarchaeota; class Aenigmatarchaeia; order CG10238-14; family SpSt-28; genus SpSt-28. The sequence goes on along the minus strand of JAWAJM010000002.1, from coordinate 10,874 downwards.
TAGACTACAACTAATACGACCTATAAGAGTCTTGATAGGAGATGAAATAGGATTAGGAAAAACAATAGAAGCAACTACAATCTTAAGATATTTAGATGTTAGAGGTGAAATAAATAGAATCCTTATTGTCACACCAAAAATTCTTGTAAATCAATGGAAAGGTGAATTAAGAAGATTAGGAGTCGAATATCAGCATATAAAAGAAATATTAGGAAAAAATATTAAAAAGCTTGAGAGAAAAAATTTTGAGGATCAACGATATTATATAGCCTCAATAGATTTAATAAAAAGAGAAGAGCATAAAGAAATCATAAAAAAAGTGGAATGAGACGCAGTTGTTGTTGATGAAACACATAATGCAGGTTACAATACGCAGAGATGGCACTTAATAAAAGAATTAGTATGTAGCGAGGAAGGTAGAAATAGGCATGTAATATTCTTGTCAGCGACTCCCCTAGAGGAAATGTTCTAGATTATTTATATCGCCTTTACTTGTTGGATCCCTATCTTTTTGAGGAAAAAATAAAGAAAAGAATTTTGGATACTAGAGAATTTTATAGATTAACTCATGGTTCTCTCTTATATAGGAGAACAAAGGAACTTGTGAATGAAATAGAAGGTGAAAAAATTTTTACAAATTGCAATTTTTATGCAGTAGCTATACAACCCACAGAAGATGAAATGGAGTTTTCTCACTTAATGGTTAATTTTCTTCAGGAAAAAGTAATGTCGATTTATGAGGAGCATCCGTCTCCAGCTGCACTGCTTGCGGTGTTAGTGAGAAAGAGAGCAAGTTCGAGTCCAAATGCTGCAATCAAAACATTTACCTATATTAAAAGGATTATCAGAACGGGTTCCAGTAAAAGAGATTAAATTTGATCATGAAGAGGATATAGAAACTGTCCTGGGCATGGAATATGGAAGTATGGGGGAAGTAGAAAACGATCTCGATGAAATTACAGAAAAATTAGTGAAGACATGTTCAAACGTTTTGGATAAATCCGATGAAGAAACGATTAAAAAGCTTATTGAATTAGCGAATAGAATAAAGATAAATGATGATTCAAAACTTGAAGCAGTTGCAAATATAGTGGATAAGTATTTAAATGAAGGAAGAAAGGTAATAATTTTCACAGAATATAAAGACACCCTTGAATACCTTAAATCAAGATTTAAACAATTTGAAGATAAGTATGGGAAAGGATTTTTCGAAACCATTTCTGGAAGAGACAAAAATAGATTTGAAGAAGTAAAGGAAAACTTTGAAGGAGGAAAATGCAATTTGTTGATAGCAACAGATGTAGCATCTGAAGGATTGAATTTACAGGTTGCAAATATTGTAATAAATTATGAAGCACCATGGTCTCCAATTAAACTAGAGCAAAGAATTGGTAGGGTTTGGCGTCTTGGACAGAGAGAGGACATCAATATCTACACAGCTTTTATGGCGACAAATACTGATGTAGATGTAATGGAAAATTTATATGGTAAGCTTCTCGCAATGAAGGATGCTTTAGATGAAGTCAAACCATTACTTGGAGAAACTGTACAAATTGCACGTAAAGTGACAGCAACAGCATCTGGAGGTTTATGGGAAAGAGAAATAGAATTTACGGAAATTGAGGTTAAAGGAGAAAGAAAAAAGGTAAACGAATATAAATTAATTCTTGCCAGCCTGAAAGGAAAGCTTTCTCAATATGTAAAAACACTACTACATATTTTATCAAATATGCATGAGGAGCTAGCAAGAAAGTCTATTTATCAGTATGTAGATCCAAACGAAATCAAACATAATTTAAAGAATAGAATATCAACATCTTCAGCAAAAGAGTATGAAAAATATTCAAGAGAATTATGCCAAATTATTTGTGAAGAACTTGAAGTAGAGGCGCGTAGACAAGAAATATGTAAGGGTAATAATCCGCAAAGAATTTGGGAACTGATAAAAGGGGAATTAAAAAAGATCGAAGGAGTCTTAAAAACAAATATATTTTTTACCCCTGCAATTAAACCCAATAATACACATTATCTTTTTAAAGTAAATGTAAATCAAGATGGAAAATCGCTATTTGAAGAACTCGTTTTATATATGAAATCAAGAGATAAGATCATTTATGGAGCAGATCTCCTCAGATATTTAGTGAAATTGTTTAAAAATTCTGTTATTCCATGTCCTTCTACCACAGATATCAGCCAATTTTCCTTAAATATTGGACTCGGCGAGAAAGCAAAAATAAAGAGGAAGTGCAGAGACAGATATAGAGCCTCTATAAACAATACCATGGAATATCTTTATAAGGCTTTTAATGATGGGTATAGAAACGGCCACTATAATTACAATTATAATGTTGATTTAGAAAAACTAGCTATCTTCGTGGGCATAGAAAGCAAACCTGAAAATATACCAGAAAATGTAAAGAAGAAAATTGAAGAGGCAGCAATGGAATTAGTGATGAAAATAGAAAAGGAGGAAGGCATGAAACCAGACGACAGTCCGGCAAAGAGGAATGAACATTATGATATATACAGTTATAACCCTGAAACAGGTGAAGAACGTTTTATAGAAGTCAAGGGGACATGCTGGAATGCAAATATTTGGCGAATTGACTGAAGGGGAATTTGATTTTGGAAAGCAAAAGAAAGATAAATATTGGTTATACATAGTATTTAACTTAACTACCGCAGGTAATTTAGAGAATGCAAAATGGATACGATTTCAGAACGCAATCAATACCATGAAGATCGAAACAAAAAAGATAAGTAGATATATATTAAGACCCCCCTTGAAGAATAATAAAACGTGTATCAAGTACAAATGAAGTTATTATAAGGGAACTTCTTCGGGAAAACAGCTCAATGGGCTGAATAGTATAGAAACAAATTATTTTAATCTTTCTAAAAAAAGACTTTAATACTATTCATCTATATTCTTTTATTTCCCCCAAAATTTTGTTAAATTTTTCAGAGTACAGGCTTTATGCTACTTACATTTACAGGTTTTTTGTGTTTGCATAAATTATACCCCTACTTCTACTCGTATAAACTGGTTTTTCTAATTCGTAGACTCTAAGTACCCATATGTGTGCCTTTTGTGGGATGTATGATCTTACATGTTCTGGGGCCCAGATATGATATTTGTTTATTTTGTCTAGTCGGTTTTTCGGCCTTTCTAGGATGTTGATGATTTTGGCATAATATTTTATTAGGGTTTGGTCATCTTTCATCTGTGGTTGGCTGTTTTCGACCGCAAAATCCCTGTATTCTTTTTTGAAAGCCTTTAAAAAGTCCTCTTTCATAGTATAGCTTTTTGTCGGGTATAACAAGAATTCCTTGAGTGATGTGGAATACTTCCTTATAAGTACTGTCTGAAGGCCGTTTCCAAGCGCTTCGACAATAGCATTCCATTCATTCAAACATTTCCTGATAGTACTCATAATACACCCCGTCTCTATCTCTATTGTATCTATTTTTGAATGGGGTTAGATTCTGGTTTTTTTTTGACTATGTTATGGAATGTAGTTCATAAAGCTGATAGGAGGTTATCCCTAAGCAAGATATGATTGAAAAAAAATGAGTGTTAAATATCCACTAAGAATATGTGGAGGTCCCGTTTTATTTTATGGTGAGGATTCTCATTAGTTGAGGAAATTAAAGTTATCTGGTATCTGATTGTTTTGGGTGATCTTATAAGAGAAATCAGAAGATATTTTTTTGGAAGTTATTAGTTAAGGCGATTTAAGGGGAGGTTTCGTGGATAACACACAGATAAAGAATGCTCGTTACAACGGAACATTTGGAAAATTTTGCACCAGCTAAGACTATAAAATTAGCTTTTATTTTTAAACTTCTGAAGAAATTAGAAAATTTTTACAGTTTCCTCATGATCTTTTTATTATTTATGGGAAAATTGTCTTGTTTAAAAGCGATTAATATGGCCATATATGTAATTTACTATGTGAACTTTTAACATAAAAGTTATATAAAAGATTTTATAAAGTGTACGTTAAAGGTCAACGAAAGTTAATAAGATTTTTCCCCTTTATATGGTGGGGGTTCTGATATTAGATTACACATATTCCTTAGAGCCCAAGAAAAACCATTGCGAATACCCTACAATTACAATTACGCTATAAACTCTATGATATACAATAAGATACTCAACAAGGATCTCGTAGCAGAACTACACCAAAAGAACAATTACAAGTTTTTTACATTTTCTGAGCTCCAGATACCAAAAAAGAAACCCCTCAAAAAGTATCTAATAGCAGAAAACGGGGAAATGAGCCTCTATATATCATCCCCATACAATGAATTTATCAAATCTCTTGCAGAAGGATTCCTAAACAACCCCCAAATAAGCCTTCTAAAAAAGAAGATTTGGATAGAAGGAGTCAGTCTTTTAGAAAAGCCTAAAATAAAGAAGCGGATGAGATTCAAAACATTATCTCCGATCATTGCACGAACGCTTAAAGAAGAAGGGGGAAAGTTAAAACAGTGGGATCTCAACCCAGCAAATCTTAAGTTTTATGAAAACTTGCAGAAAAACCTTATTAATAAGTATGTTGCATTCTATGGAGAATACGACGGGGACGAATATGTTAAGATATCACCTGAAATAGACTCGATAAAGAAAAAAAGGATCAAGGTACCTAAAAGGGGGGCTGAAACATATCATAGAGCATATCATATGAAGTTTGAGATAGAGGCGGATCCCAGGCTTGTGGAATTTGCATATGATTGTGGATTGGGAGAAAAAAATAGCATGGGATTTGGGATGGTGACAAAAACATGATCCTGACAAGATCACTTCAACGAATGTCCTTGTTTTATAGTTTGGAAGGGTGAAATATGGATATTAAACGGCAGTTCAGAAGATTGGTAGGTGAAAAGCCTTATGGATACCAATTAGAGGGTATAGAGAGTTTGTTAGAGGGTAATTCAGTGGTTTTGAGGGCTCCTACGGGGTCTGGCAAGACGGAAATACCTTTATTGGCTTTCGTTCAAGGTTTTAATGATTCTTTACCTTCTCAATTATTATATTCTTTACCTACTAGAACTTTAGTTGAGAGCATTGGTGAAAGAGCTGAGGATTATGCAAAAGATAAGGGTTTAAAAGTGGCTATTCATCATGGAAGGCGTGTAGAAAGCAATTTATTTGAAGAGGATATCATAGTAAGTACTATCGATCAAACGGTTGGTGCATATGCAAGTGTCCCGCTTAGCATGCCCAAAAGTTCTGGTAACATATTTTTAGGGGCTGTGGGGGCTGGTTTGAATGTTTTTGATGAAGTTCACACATTTGATTTAGAAAAAGGTCTTCAAAGTAGTTTAGTAATTGTAGTGGATTCTGTAAACTTAGGTATCCCTTCTCTAATAATGTCTGCTACAATACCTGATATTTTCATTAAAAAGGTAAAAAATTTAATAGAAAAGCATGGTGGAAAAGTTGATATTGTAGATGTTAAAGATGAATTTGAAATTAAGTCGCGAAAGAAAAGGTCAGTTGAGCTTATATATAGAAATGGTGAAGTATTGGAGTCCAATAGGATTTTAAGAGAGTTTGAAGATGAAGAAAGGATTCTTGTAGTTGCAAATACTGTGGGCAGGGCTCAAAAATTATACAGGAAATTAAAAGATGAATTAAAAGAAGAAGTCCCTGTAATTTTATTACATTCAAGGTTTTTAGAAAAGGATCGCGAAATAAAAGAGGAGAAATTGAAGGAGGTTTTCGGTAAGAACGGGAAGGGGGAAGGTATATTAATAAGTACACAGGTTATAGAGGTGGGTTTGGATATATCATCTTTTAAAGTTTTATCTGAAATGTCGCCTATAGATTCTTTGATTCAAAGAGCAGGTAGATGCGCCAGATGGGGTGGGAAGGGAGAGTTTCATGTTTTTTGGATAGATTCAAATAACCCTTATGCTCCTTATACCAGAGAGGTCATGGAAGCGACAAAAGAAGAGATCAGAAAAAGGAAGGAGTTCATTCTTGATTGGGAAACTGAAATCGAACTTGTAAATAGCATTTTAAATGAAACTTTTTCAAAATTTATGGATCCGCGCTTATTTTATCAGAGATTAGGGACCCTTAGCAGGGCTGTATATGAGGGAAATAAAGGTTTAGTTGAAAAAAATGTCAGAGAAATTTTTTCATGTGACATAATTCTTCATGACAATCCAGAATCGCTTAAAATTAACAATATTTCACGGTTACCAAGGATAAATGTAGATTTCAGAGTTCTTAAAACGGTTGTTAGAAAAGAAAACATCACAGCTTATCAAATAGCGGAACGAAAAAGAGAAAGTGGGGAAGAAGGACTTTTTGAGATTCGGAAGATTCGCTCCCCAGAGGATATATATCCATTTGAGTTGTATGTATTGAAAGGAGCATCTTATGATAAAGAAATTGGTTTGATGTTTGAAGAAGTAGAGGGGGCGATCCATAAATTTGAAACGGAAGAGGATAATAAGGATGATGAAGAAGATTCAGATTCTGCCGATGGACCGAAGAAGGAAGGATGGATCGAACATGGCAAAAATGTATTAAAAATTTTTGATAAAATGTTATTAAGATATAGATATCCTTTAAAAATTTTTTCTGAAAACTTTGATTACGATTTTAGAAAATTTATAAATATTATAAAGGGTGTCGTGGCATTACATGACATAGGCAAATTAAACATGGAGTGGCAGGAAAAGATAGGATGGAATGGTGAGCGTCCACTGGCATATGTCAACAGAAAAGATCGAAAAATAGGATTACCACCCCATGCTACAGTTTCGGCAAGGGTGTTACAACCATATTTAGAAGAAAAATTTGAGGATGAAGGTCTATTTAAAGCTTTTTATTTGTCTGTAGCTCACCACCATAGTCCGTGGGCAGTAGAATATAAGAAATATGAATTAATCCCAAATTTTTATGATTACGTGAAAAAAGTTTATAAGATACCAAGGGAGTTTTTAGAGGAAAAATCTGAATATGATGGAAAACTTAATTTCAAATATTTAGATATGATGGAAGAAAACAGAGCTTATAGGTTATATGGCTTGTTATCCAAGTTTATAAGGATTTCCGATAGATGTGCAAGGAAAGGTGTTGATTATGAGTCATTATTTTCTGGCTAAAAGTGGATGGGATTTTTTTGACGTTTCTAGAGCATATGGACTAGGTAGTATAATTAATGCATTAAGTGGAGATGCCACAATAACTGAAACAGGAAGTTTTTATTTAATAAAATCAAAAAAAGAAGATTTAAATTTCGAAAATGTTGAAAAAATAGCAGGATATTTTATCAAAGAGGAATGTGAAGGAATATTATCGACTCTCAAAGGCAAAAATCGTGATAAGAAGATAAAAAAAATTCAAAAGGCATTGACAGCTAAAACAGAAATTGAAGAATTGGTAAAAGAATATTCGAAGCCAAATAAACCTACATTAATAAGCACTATTAAAAATAAAGACTTTAGCGAAACATTATATTTATCAATGGAACCAGCAGCTGTAAAGGGAATTAGACATGAAATTATCTTGAGGAAAAAATACGATGAAGGAAGTCAAGTCTATATTCCTAAATACGATTTTTACTTATCTTTTCTAGGCCATTTACAGTTTACAATGAGAAAATGGATTGAAAATAAGAATATTTTAATAATACCAACTCCTCTCAATACGAAAATTGTACATTCACGAGAAATCATCCCTAGACTGAAAGAAACAATAAAGGGCCATAATGGTGGATGGTTTGTGACTGTTGCTTGGACAGCTACAAATTTAGTCAAAGAAGAGCTTGAAGGTAAAAAGCAAGAAAAGTTTATCCCAAGATTCAAGTCACTAATATATGGTGTTTTAGAGGGTACGGGCCATCAATTAAAGCCTCTAACTGGTGGAATTTTTCCATTAGACCATTTACATCGAATAGCCCAATCCAAGAACGGTCAAGATGTCCTAAATATGTGGCACAAGATTTTTAAGCGCACATGGAAAAAAGGTTACGAAGAATTGGCGATAAGTTTAGCAAAATTTATTGATGATCCTAGTTTTTCTAATTACGAAAATTATTTAAATATCCACATTAGGAATGAAATGGACGAAAATAGGATTAAAATGGGAGTATACGAGAAAAAAAGTTTGGAAGAGGTGATAAAAATGTCAAATTTTGAATTAAAAAAAGTATTAGAAAACAGCGGAGTGAAAGGTTTCGGAAGGATCCTTAGGAACATGTTAAGACCACCTAGGGAAAATAATAAGTTAAAGTGGCCTTCAGATTATGCATCCCTTGTAGAATTGAGATATGTGGAAACCAAAGAAGAATTCGTAGATGTTATCGCACGACTATTGAGACGTTATGATATAATTGCGAGGGATCATAAATTAACGCGTCCACAAGAAGGCGAGTTGGAAAAATTGATGGAAGCTGTCGATAAATATGGAGTTAAAGCCGTTAGGGCCTCTATTATCACTCATGCACTCGTCAAAGCCGGAACATAATGGGGGTAATAGCGTGTCAAATGGGAAAATTTATGAAATTGCCATTTTAGGAAGAGCTATGTGGCAGTTACATAGCTTGAATAATGAAGGTTCAATAGGAAATGTAACTGAACCAAGAAGTGTTAAAATAATGGACTCAAGTAACAGACTAGTTACAACAGATGGCATTTCAGGTGAAATGTTAAAACATTTCCATACACGAATTGTTTGGACTCTAGCCAATAACAAGGATTTATGCAGCGGATGTAGAGCATTAAATCCTGAAAAATTCAACATGGAAAAAATCGAAGGTGATAGTGTAGAAAAGGTTGTGAAGAATGCCCTAAAAAAGTGTATTATTTGTGATCTTCATGGGTTCCTTATTCCACAACCAACAGTTTCGAGAAAATCAACAATAGAATTTGCTTGGGCTGTTGGAATACCAAAGGTAGGAAGAGACATCCACACACATGCAAGACAGGCGCTCGGTGAAAAAAGTAAAGTTAGTGAAAATGAAGGTGAAGAAAGATCAAGAGGAACCCAGATGATATACCACCGCCCCACACGTTCTGGGATCTATGCCATAATCTCCCTATTTCAACCTTGGAGAATTGGATTAAATGAAGCTAGAGAAGAGTATGCTTATGATATAAAAGACGAAGAAAGGAATAAAAGATATGGGCTTGCTTTGCGGGCTTATCAGCACCTTTTCGCGAGACCAGAATTTGCAATGAGTACAACCCGTCTTCCACATGTTGGAGATTTTCAAGGTTTGATACTCCGTTCTGAATCTAAAAGTCCTTTACCATTAATTTCCCCTCTCAGAGATGATTACATCCAACAAGCCAAAGATATCGTGAAAGAAATTGGTAATTCAACAAAAATTGAAGAGTTCAAAAGTATTTCAGAGTTCATTAAAATAATGGGGGCTCTTTTAGGAAGAGAGCCTTATAACATTTTTGGGGATGAATAATTTGCAATTGTCACAGTCAAGATTAAAGAAAACATCATGGATAAAGCTGATTTTACATTTCCCTTCATTTTTTTCTTATAGAATACCTGATTATTCATCTCAATATGCTTTAGGGTTACCATTGCCTTCACCTTCAGTTTTAAAATTAGCAACGGTTGCTACCGCAATTAGAGTGACAGGAAAAGTGTCAGAGGGGAAAAAAGTATTCAATATAATAAAAAATGCCGATATAAAAATTCGCCCACCCTCTAGAATTTTAATCAATTCTTTCTTAATCAAAAGATTAAAAGGGAAAAAAGATGAAAAAGGATTGCAGCGCACTTTTGGGACAAGAGAATACATTTTATTTTCTGATGATATTGAGGTGTTTATAGGAGGAGACAACCTCGAAAATTTAAAGGATTACTTTCTTATGATGAAGCATTTGGGATCCAGTGATTCCTTAGTATACACAAGATCAATTGATGTTGAAAAACCACCTAAAGACGCTATTGAACCTTTAGATATCGAAAAATTTGAAGAATTTCATGAAGAAGATAGTCCATGTTTGATTTTTCCGGTAAAAGACATTAAAGAGGATGTGAAATTTGAAGAAATAAATCCATTCAAAAGGTACAATAAGAAGATTTTTGAGCAGAAGTATTATTTTATCCCAGCAAAAATTGTTGTAGGAAAGGGATGGAAAATATTAAAGTTTAGAATTAGTCCAAGATGGGGGGATTGAAAAGTTAAAATGTTTTATAGTTTGTAGCATTAATCGTGTTAAAATCAGACCAAAATGGGATTTTAAAAAAGAGTCATCTCACAGATCATTTTTAGCTAAATTGTTGCAAGTTGCACTTTGGCAGTCAACGAAAAAGAATAAATCGTGATGGTTATTATCTTAATAAGTGGGGGTTTCCTAAATACACTCTTTTTAATCCCGCTTCTTTGGCTGCTTTTAAGCATTTTCCTGCTTCTTCCCATGTTAATAATGGGAGATCTGTCATCATGTGTTGTGGTGAAAAGGCGAGTAAAACATAGGGTATGTTAGGGTTAAGTTTTGCTAGGAAGTTGGCTATCTTTTCTACTTCGTCTTTTTCCACATACCCTGGTACCATGAGTGTGCTTGCAACAAGTAGGGGTGGTTCACTCCTCTTATCAAAATAGTTTTTATAAATGTATTTGAAATTTTTAAGGGTTTGCCGGTTACTTGCACCTGTGAGTATCTTGTGGAGTTTTTCGTCCCATGCTTTAAGGTCGAATTTTATTATACCCCCTGAGGATAGGCTTATCTTTGCCATTTCATTTATGTATTTGGGGTGGATATTGCCGTTGGTCTCCCAACATATTCTCAGGATCTTATTCTTTTTTTCTTTGATTGCACTTTGCGCGGCTGATAGGGCAAATTGCATCTGTGGCGATGGGTCGCCACCAAAAAAGCAAATACAGGCA
>JAWAJM010000001.1:0-16358 GCA_038996625.1 Candidatus Aenigmatarchaeota archaeon | reverse complement strand
ATGCCAGCTATGGCAAAGTATGAGAAACCTGGGGACAATGCTTCATAATAATAATACTCAGAATCTTGTCCAACCATTGAGGTGATTAAGGGGATCCAAGTCGTAGTAAGCCTATAGAGTTGTATCGATTCTGGGTCCAGATTTTGATTCACTATAACAGTAATCGGTAGTTTAAATCTAATTTTTGCTTGAAAAATTGAACCGGAAGGAGTATCGATCTCAATTTTTAGGAATGATAATGGGATAACATTAGAAGGAGGCAAATATGCCGTTGGATTTTGCGAATACTCTTCTACTGAAAATCTCACTGATGGTAGAGATATGTTTGATATTACTTCAATGTAATCTAGCGAAGATTTGGGGACGTGGGAAGAGACTTCAACTTTTGTTGGGACATTGGCAACAATGGAAACAATTAAAGAGGTGGTCACAACAGGAGAGGGTTCTGGTGGAGGTAGTGGTGGGAGTGGTGGGGGCGATATAGATACTGGTGTTGTGAAGAACCATGTAAGGTTGGCTCTATTACCGTGTAAATCCACAATAGAAACATGGACTTTATGTAGCCCACCAGTCAGAGGTGCGGAGGGTGTATAACTAAATCCGCTGGGCGTTATGTTGGAGGCGAGAGTTATATCAACATCATCCAAACTTATAAAGACTTTTGATGTATCTACTGCAACATTGTCGGAGAAGGAGGCACTGATAACTGGTGTAGAAGTCGAGATGGATGACCCGTTTAGTGGATATATTGAGAATATTTCTGGTGGAGTAGTATCAACCACATTTACTTTTAACGTGGCGATGTCATAGGCTCCCTTGCTATCTTTAACTGTTAATCTTACAATATAGACGCCCACAGAGTCGTATGTATGAATAACAATTGGTCCTGAAGCGCTTTTTCCATCTCCAAAATCCCATATATAAGTGAGGGGATCGTTTCCAGGATCATATGAGGAAGTTCCATCGAAGGTTACTTTTGTATTTACCTCCACAGTCTTATCTGTCCCAGCAACTGCTTTTGGCGGCAGGTTTATTATTCCGAAAGTAACCAGTTTAGAGCTAACAGAATATGGGGTCGTTAAGGATGCCTCAATTACATTAGTAGACATTTCTTTAATAGGAATGGTATAGTTTTTGGTCACTAGTCCCAAGTTTTCTATAATGCTTTCGGCGATCAGCTTCGATCCTGATTTTATTTTAAGGATGAACTGAACATTGCTATATAGGACAACGGTGAGTACTGCAGTTTCATTTTGTTTGTAGGAGTTTCGATCGGTTCTGATGGAATTTATTACCGATCCCTCCACTGGGATATATTTTACACCATAGGATAACGTATAATCATCTTTTACTAATGATAGCTCCACTGCATAGTCTCCGGGCAATGATGATTGAGTGAGATTTAGTCTGAAGCCAATAACGTTCTCACCTGCCATTAGACTTACATTTTCACTATACCAGTCAAGAATAACTTTTCCGACTGGAGGCAGCAGGATAAGCAGCGAATTTTGCATTTATATCGAGATTTGACCATAAAGTAACATTACCAAATACAATATCTCCGGGGTTGTAAGAACTCTTATCAAATGACACCTTAATTATTTTTGTACGATAACCATTTATATCGAATTTATATGAGTCTAAAACCGCATCTGAAAGAGAGTAATCAAAGCTGTAGGTTCCAGCAGGAAGGGCTGGCGTGACCACTTCTATTTCGTAAATGGAGTTGGGTAAGGTTATATTTAGAATGTCTTTAATGTCAAATACTTCATATTTGAAGACTCCAGTAATGGAGCTATTGATGTAGAACTTGATGGTATCATCAATATTGTAAATCTGCCTGTCGCTCCATACATGAACCATCTCTTTTAGTATTGGCAAGTAGAGGGAATCTATGACTAGAGAATGTCCAGAATGTCTTTCCAAATATACTGAGTAGAACAACTTTCTTCCGGTATTGGAATTGGATGCGTACTATTTTATTGCTCAATTCCGCGTCGATGAAATGGGATTTAATGTATATTCAATGAAGTACGCGACCATCAATTTAAAGTGGGCCGAGCCGGACTTGAACCGGCGACCCCCGCCGTGTAAGGGCGGTATCCTACCAGGCTAGACCATCGGCCCAAAAAACGTTATATTTCACTAACTTAAAGATTTTGCGCATTCATTAAATTTTTTTCTATTTCAGCAATCTTAATTTTAAGTGTTTCAATAATATAATCATTCTTAACATTTTCAAGTCTCTTACCACATTCTGGACATTGAAAACTTAACTCCATAGCTTCTTCAAAAGAAAATTTAATTTTATTATGTTCTGGACAAGAAAAGAAAATATTACTCATTTCATATTCAAGACGTTCCTTAAGCTTTGATAATACTTTTTTCTTTCTAAGATTTAATAAAACATTTATAGCAGTTGGATTTATCCTCCAATAATATTTATACCATCCTATTTCTTTATCTCTCACTCTTCTATATGAAATAAAATTATTATCAAATAATTGATATAGAACTTTTCTTAAATTATTTAATTTCATACCAGTTTTTTGAATTAATTCATCATCAGCTAATTCATTTTTTTCCATAAGAACTTTTATAACTTTAGCTGCATCTTCACCTAAGAGAGATTTAACTATATTTACTAAAGTCTCATCAGACATTTTATTTCACTTTATGTACTTTTTTCCCTCTTTCAGATGGTATGATTATTAATTTTGCATTTTGAAATTTTAAATATTCCCAAGCACCTTTTGTTATTCTATCAAGGAATATAGCTAGTGCAGATACTTCAGAATGGGGTTGATTACCAATAGCTATATTATAATTTGCTTCATAATAATATTCTCTTGGTACTTTTTCACTTCCAACAATTACTAGAATATCTTTTTCTAAATCTAAGCTATTTAGTATTTTACTTATTGGAATACCATACATTGTTAAATGTACTACTATTCCACCATTCTTCTTCCATTCTCTTATAAGAAAAAGAGGATTTTCAATAAAATTAATCCAAAAATTTCCTCCCCAAGTTTCACATATTTTATTAATAGTTTTTAAAATATTTTCATCTTTTATACCAGAAATATACACTCCTTCTGCACCAAATGCCCTAGCTACTAAACAAACATGAGAAGTAATTCTTTTATCTCTTTCAGGTCTATGATTGAGTCTTAATACAATAATTCTTCCCGTACATCCCCCTCCTTAATTAATTTAATTTTATAATATGATGATAAAAATTTGATATAGTCTAAATAATTTGGATGAACCTCTACTTCAATATAAGTACCATCATTATCATAATTAATAGAAATAATATTAAATTTTCTATTTATAAATTTTATAATTGAAGATAAATTATTAGAAGAATTTGATACAAATAGCTTGATTCTTTCATAATTAGGAATTCTCAGAGAAATTGAATTAATCAATTCATTAATCCCTTCTCCAGTAAGGGCTGAAATTTTTACTGGTTTAGTTTTAATTTTAAGAAAAGTAATTTTTTCATATTCTTCTAAATTATTTGCAATATCTATTTTATTTAATATAGGTAAAATTGATCCATTAAATACACCTATAGAATTTAAAATTGAAATTGATGTATCTAATTTTCTAAGAAAATCACTTTTTGAATCAGAAGAGTCTAATATAAGTAAAACTAAATCAGCTATGGTTATTTCTTCAAGAGTAGAGTAAAAAGCATCTATTAATATTGGTGGAAGATCTTCTATAAAACCAACAGTATCAGAAATTAAAACTTTTTTATTATTAATAATTATTGCACGTGTTGTTGTAGAAAGTGTTGTAAATAAAAGATTTCCAACTTTAAGATTTTCTTTAGTAAGACGATTAAATAAAGCAGTTTTTCCAGCAAAAGTATATCCTGTTAAAGCTATAGTAAAAAGAGGATATCTATTTTTTCTTTGTATGGATTTTCTTATTCTAATTTCTTCAAGTTTTTTCTTTAAATAAGCTATTCTTCTTCTAGCCATTGATTCATAAACATCAAGGGCATATTTTCCAAGACCATGAAAACCAGGAAGTTCACCTAGTTTAGCAAGTCTTATATTTTCTCTTATCATTGGTAATTCATATTGAAGTTTTGCAAGTTCTATTTGATATTTAGCTTCTAATGTTCCAGCTCTTTTTGTAAAAATTTCTAAAATTAATTGAAATCTATCTATTACTTCAATACCAAATATTTTAGTTAAATTATATCTTTGTATAGGTTTTAATTGATTATAAAATATTACTTTTAT
Organism: Candidatus Aenigmatarchaeota archaeon; assembly: GCA_038996625.1. Taxonomy (GTDB): domain Archaea; phylum Aenigmatarchaeota; class Aenigmatarchaeia; order CG10238-14; family SpSt-28; genus SpSt-28. Next base: position 12,096 of record JAWAJM010000001.1, on the reverse strand, counting down.
AGGATGTAATTCTTTTATTTTTTCAGCAATTTCTTTTGCTTTTCCTTTTCCTATACAAAATGATGAATCAGGATTTCTATTTTGTTGAAATGTCATTATTACTCTATAACCAGCAGCTTCAGATAATTTAATAAGTTCATTTAATTTTGTAGACTGCTTATGACTCTTAACCTCTATCAATACTACATCTCTATTTTCTATTTTGCTTGCCCTCCTTAACTATTGCAACATCACCTAATGTAAGTTTAAAATCTGGAAGGGAGCTCTCAATATTTTTTTCTATTTTCACTCTTAAAGATATTTTTAATAATCTTTCAATTTTAGAAATTAAATCTTGTGAAGGATACATTTCATTACTCTCTATTCTTCTAATAACAGATTCTTTTTCTCCTAATTTTTTAGCAAATTCTTCTCTTGAAATGCCAAGTTCTTCTCTTCTCTTTCTTATAACTTCACCATAATTTTCTATGATTTCTTCTTCATCATAATGAACTTCAGTTTTTGATAATTTTTTTGGTTTAATAGTTTTCATACTTTCTTTTTTCACTATTGTTCCAAAACGTGAACATTCAGGACATACCATTAATGTGGATCTATCAACTTCAATTTTTATAGGTTTTGTAGAAATTTTTCTTCCACAAATTTCACAATTCATAAAAGGCACCATTTAATATTTTACTTATAGAGGTATATGTAATTACTGGGAAAGAGATTATGAGCACAGGGGATAACATATTAATAAAAAAACTTGAAGAAAAATTATTAAGTTTAGAGAATGAAAGAAGAGAATGGTATTTTGAAAGAGATAGATTATTAAAAGAAATACAATTTTTAAAAGAAGAAATTGAAAGACTATTAAGTCCTCCATATATTGAAGGTTATGTTACTGATATATTAGAAGATGGAAGAGCAGTAGTAAAGAGTTCTACAGGACCTTCACTTATAGTAAATATTTCTAGAAATGTAGATATTAGTAAATTAGCACCTGGTAAAAGAGTAGCATTAAGTCAAAGAAATTTTGCTATAGTTGAAATTTTACCAGATTTAACAGATACTTACATAAAAGCAATGGAAGTTTTAGAAGCACCAAAAGTAAGTTATGAAGAAATAGGAGGGCTTCATGAACAAATTAAGGAACTTAGAGAATTAATAGAATTACCATTACTTAGACCAGACTTATTTGAAAAAATAGGTATTGATCCACCAAAAGGAGTATTACTTTATGGTCCTCCAGGTTGTGGAAAAACATTATTAGCAAAAGCAGTAGCTAGTAAAACAAAAGCAACTTTTATAAAAGTTGTAGCCTCAGAACTTGTTCAAAAATATATTGGAGAAGGAGCAAGATTAGTAAGAGAATTATTTCAATTTGCAAAATCAAAAGCTCCTTCAATAATATTTATAGATGAAATAGATGCTATAGGAGGAAGAAGAATCGATCTTGGAGTAAGTGGAGAAAGAGAAGTTTATAGAACTATGCTTCAATTACTTAATGAACTTGATGGATTTAGTCCAAGAGGAGATGTAAAAGTTATTGGAGCTACTAATAGAATAGATTTATTAGATCCAGCATTACTTAGACCAGGAAGATTTGATAGAATTATAGAAGTACCAGCTCCAGATTTACGTGGAAGAGAAGAGATTTTTAAAATACATACTTCAAAAATGAATTTAAGAAATATTGAATTAAGTGAACTTGCGAAAATTACAGAAGGAGCAACAGGAGCACAAATAAAAGCAATATGTACTGAAGCAGGAATGTTTGCTATAAGAGAAGGAAGAGACTTTTTAATAAGAGAAGATTTCATTAAAGCAATTAATAAAATTTTAAAAAAGAGTGAAATAAAAAGTGTTCAAAGTGGAACCTATTTATAATTCAATAACAAAGGATGAATTAATAAGAATAAGAGCAGTAGCAGATATTCAATTTGGAAAAGGGTGTGGAAAAATACTCTTTCCAAAAGATGATATTATAGTAACTAGATCAAAGAAGACTGGAAAAGTAAAAAATATTTATCATAATGGAAAATTAATTGCAACTTTAAGACCAAAAGATGGATTTTTAGCTCTTGGTATTGAAGGTGCAAAGAGGCTTGTAAACTTTCTTAGAGATAGATATATAGTAGTGGTAAAGGATGAAGTTACAGAATTTATAAAAAAAGGAAGAAATCTTTTTTCTAAACATGTTTTAAAATGTGATCAAGAAATAAGGCCAGGAGAAGAAGTTATAGTAATTGATAGTAGAGGAAATGTAATAGGAGTGGGAAGAGCAATATTAAGTGGAAAAGAAATGAAACATTTTAAAAATGGAGTGGCTGTTAAAATTAGGAGTGGTATAGATGAAGAGAATGAGTCCTAGAGAGATAAGAAGATTAATGCAAAGAATGGGAATGGAACTTGAAGAAATGCAAGGTGTTGAAAAAGTAGTATTTGTTATGAGTAACAAAAACTTGATAATTCAAAATCCACAAATAATGATCATGAAAATGGGAGGTCAAAAAGTCTATCAAATTACTGGAGAAGAAATAGAAGAAAAAGTCGAAACTAAATTAGAAATACCTGAAGAAGATGTTCAATTAGTGGCAGCACAAACAGGAGTAAGTATAGAAGAGGCAAGAAAAGCACTTGAAATAACAAAAGGAGATTTAGCACAAGCCATAATCTTACTAACATCAAAAAATTAAAGAATGTAGTGCTTTATTGAAGAAATAAAATCTTTTTCTTCATTACTCCAAAAAATTGATGGTTTTATTTTACCAAAGACTTTAGTATATAGAATTAATTTTTCTCCATCATATTCACAATATGGACATTTTAAGTAAGTACCATATGATATTTGCCTACATCTTGGACAATAAATAAAATCTCTTGTAAAAGTAAATAATCCAATTTCTGTTGTTTCTATAATTCTTTTTATATAATTTGCAATAATTTCTTCAGTAGGAGCTGGTTCTTCTAATCTAAAATCAAATATATGACCGCCTCTTGTTAATTTTTGAAATTCTTCCTCTATTTTTAATCTTGTTTTTAATTCTATTGCAATACTTAATGGTAAATTAGAATGTTCTGTATAATATTTAAATTCTTTTGGTTTAATGTATCCACTTTTAATATCTAAATCAGTTAATCTTTTAGAAACAGGTTCAAATGTTATACTTGAAGGGAATATTCTTATTTGTGCTTCATTGGAATATTGTTGAATTAAGTTGATAATTTTTTTAGCTAAATCCATAGCATCTTTACTTTCCCACATATTATTATTAGTATGATATTTTATTGCTTCTGGAAGACCAACATAACTTATAATACCTATTGATTCTCCTAATCTAAGATAACTACTACCATCAACTTTTTCTTTAAATAATGGAATTAAATTATCAGAAAATATTCTTTCTTCCATAACCTGTTTTTTAATATTCAAAGCTTCTATTGATAATTCAATAAGTTCTGAAAGTTTTTCTCTTAATTTATCATCATCACCTTTTGCTTCATAAGCTATTCTAGGTAAATTTATAGTTATATTATCTAATACACTAATTCTAAGTGTATTCCTTTCCCAATCATTTGAACTCGATTCTGTTCTAGATAAATCTAAATTATAAGCAACATTTTCACTTTGCCAAGATGCTTCTTGATTAATAAAATAAATATTTCCAAATTTTCTTGAAAGTTTATATATTTTCATTAAATATTCTTGAGTTTCACTTAATATCAAACTTTTCTTTCTTAATTTTATAAATAAAGCAGGATTTAAGAAAGGTTTGGAAAATCCATCAGTTTCATTAAGTGCTTCAATAAAGGCATCTAATATTAATAAAGATTCTTTAAAGAAGTCTCCATAAGTATATTTGTTTCCATCAGGACTTGTGCATTTTACATTTTCAAGAAAATTTGGAATGCCAAGTTCCATATCAAAGGCTATTAAGGGTTTATAAGATCCACCAAGTATTATATTAAGGTTAAAAATAAATTCTTTAATTGAATTCAATATCTCTTCTCTAGATAATCCTTTAGTAAAAGGTGCAAGGAAAACATTTAATAAAGGAATTAATTGAGTTGTTGAAATATAACTAATTGTATTTTTTAATAAACAACTTATTATAGTAAGAGCACCTTTAAGATTAAATGGAGGTTTAGGATAAGGAAAAATCAATCCACTTCCATCTGGATGAATCTTTCCATTAATAAATGGCCTTATATCATGGAAAATATTTGCTGGTCTAAGTACCCAATAATTTGCATTATTTAAATGAAGAGCACCACACAGGTGTGCATCTGCAATTGTTCTAGGAATTACTTTAAGGAGCATATATTCTTCAAATACTGCATCTCCTGCTGTTGAATGAACAATTTCTGGAGAAGGATTACCATGTAAAGCTGCATTTTTTATTGTTTGAGTAACATCATATACTGGTTGACCAAGTCTTGTAAGTACATGTCTATATTCTTCCAATCCTCTTTCTAATAATATAGCATTAACAAATTCTCTTATTAATGCTGCAGTTAAATAATGTATTTGAGATTTTTTTAATCTTTCTTCAGCTTCTTTAGATATAATATCTGCAAGTCTTCTTGGCATATTAGCTTCTCTAATAAGAGCTTCAACTATTTTCTTTCTATCAAATGGTTCAATAGTAAGTCTCGAAGTTCTTACTAACATTTCATTCTTCTTTCTTCTCATAACATCTTCAATGCCATATATTAAATTAGATACTTCTTGACCTAGTGGAGTAAGATAATATTTACCTGAAGTTTCATCAGCTTTAATGAGATCAGCTTCAATTAACATTCTTAAATGATAACCAAATTTTCCAGCATGTACTTTTGGATCCATTTGAAGTCTTTCCATTATTTCAGTAAATGATAGAGGTCCTTCTCTACTTATTAATTTTAAAACTTCTACTCTTATTTCATTTGAAATAGATGAAAGTATGAACTCTAATGATCCTTCAAATTTCATTTTTACACCAAGAATTATTATAAGTATCTAAAATTACATATTTTTTGGTCTAAATTTTACTCCATATTGTATTATTCCAGAGTCACCATCTTCAGTAATTTTTCTAAAAACTTGTTCCACCTCCATACCAATTTTTAATTCATTAATATCAATATCAGTTATTTGAGTTATTAATCTCGTTCCATCTTCTAATTCTACTAAACCAATAACATAAGGAGTTTTTTTATCAAACCCAATTGGAGGATTTCTTATTATACTAAAAGAAAGAAGTTTTCCTCTTTTTGGTAAAATATATTTTTCAAATTCAGTACTTCCACATTTCAAACATTTAGATCTTGGAGGATAATTTACATAATTACATAATTTACATTTTTTAGCTTCAAGCCTTATTCTATAAGGTATCTCTCTCCAATATCTTGGAACTGACATCATTTCACCCTCTTCATTATACTAACATATACACTTGACCCTACTCCACCCATATTATGAGTTAATCCTATTTCTGCATTAGGTATTTGCATTTTTCCAGCTTCTCCAAGTAATTGCATTGTTATTTCTGCAGCTTGATATACCCCAGTAGCACCAACTGGATGGCCTCTTGATTTTAATCCACCACTTGGATTTATAGCAACAATACCTCCAGGTTCAAATGCTCCTTCATAAAGAAATTTATCAAATTTTCCTCTTTCACAAAATCCAAGATCCTCTAAAGATATTGCTGCAGTAATAGTGAAAGTATCATGTATTTCTGCAACATCTATATCTTTCGGAGTCACTTTGGCCATTTTATAAGCATTATTTGCTGCTGTAACTGTAGCTTTTAATGATAATAAATCATCTCTAGAAGCAATATTAATTGTATCACTAGCACCACTAATTCCAATTATTTCAACAAAACTATCAGTATATTTTGATGCTTCTTCTAATGAACATAAAATAATAACAGCCGCACCATCTCCAATAGGAGCACAATCATATAATCTTATTGGATCAGCTATGTATTCAGAGTTTAATGCAATTTCTCTATTTATTTCAAATGGTAATTGAGCATATGGATTTTTTGCTCCATTCTTGTGCATTAATACTGCAAAATCTGCAAAAGCTTCTCTAGGTGTTTTATAGACGTACATGTATCTATTCATAAGTAAAGCATTTAAACTTGCAAAAGTCGCTCCATAGAAAAGTTCATATTCAGCATCTGCTGCTTTACCAAGAGAAAAAGATGTCATTTTTCCGATATTATCTGTAAGTTTTTCTACCCCTCCCACCATTACCACATTATATACTCCAGATGAAACTAGGGAAAAACCAGTAAGTAATGCAGCTCCACCAGATCCACAAGCTGCTTCTACTCTATATGCAGTAATTGGTGTTAATCCAAGTTCATCAGCAACTATTGCTCCAATATTATTCTGATCAGATAAATCAGATGCACACATATTACCAACAATAATAGCATCTATTTTTGGATTTTTTACTTTATTAATAGCATTTAAAGCTGCTTCTCCAAATAAACTTCTTAAAGATTTATTCCAATGTTTATCAACTTTTGTCATACCATAGCTAATTACAGCTACTCTTCTCAAAATCATCACCTAAATTTTTCCTCTAAATTTACAATAAAGTGCATAATCAATTATCTTCTTTCTCTTTATATAGTCCATTACTTTAGGAGCTCTATTTTGCTTAGCTAATATACCATCTTTAACAATAAAACTAAATGCATCACTTCCAGCACCTGAACCATAACTTACAAGTAATATTCTATCCCCTGGCTTTGCAATATCTAATATAGCAGAAAAACCAGTAAGTGAAGATCCTGAATATAAATTACCAATATATGGTACTATTAAACCAGGTTCGATTTGTTCTTTCTTGAAACCTAAAATTCTTGCAGCTCTAATTGGAAATTTTCCATTTGGTTGATGAAAAACTACATATTTAAAATCTGAAGTTCTAAGTGAAAGTTCTTCCATTAATAATTTAGTAGCTGAAATTACATGTCTGAAATATGCAGGCTCTCCTGTAAATGCTTCTGCATGATTAGGATAGTCCTTTTTTGGCCTTCTCCAAAAATCAGGAGTGTCAGTCACAAAAGAGACAGATCCTTCTAAAAGAGCTACTGGTTCTTTTTCTTGATTCTTACTAGCTACTATTATAGCTGTTCCACCACTTCCTGCAGAATATTCTAGAGGATCTGAAGGAGCTCCTTCTGCAACATCTGCACCAATTGCCATTCCATATTTTATCATATTGGAACCTACAAGACCAATACAACATTGAAGACATTCAGTACCAGCTTTACATGCAAATTCAAAATCTGCAGCTAATAATTTTTCAGAAGCACCAATAGCTTCAGCAACTATTGTTCCAGTTGGTTTTACTGCATAAGGCTTGGTTTCAGTTCCAACAAAAATCGCTCCTATTTCTTTAGGGTTTATTTTTGCTCTACTAAGAGCATTTTTAGCTGCTTCAACTGAAATTGTAGCTACATCTTCATCCAATCCTGCAACTGATTTTTCATCAATTAAAAGATCTTTTTTAAAGTGATCTGAAGAAGAACCCCAAATTCTTGCAATTTCTTCTACAGGAATTCTATAAATAGGAATATAAGACCCCCAACCAGATATTACAACATCAATTATTGGCTTCATTAAAATCACTTTTTCTATTTGTTTCCTTTGTATTATTTTAATTTTTCGTTTTTTGACTATTTTTTAAACGACAAAAAACGAAAAATTCATTTTTTAAGATTATGAAGTGATTTAATTAAATCTTCTAAACTCTCCTTCTTTGAAATAATTAAAGGTATTTTTTCTAAATTTGCAAGTTCTACTGCTAATTTATCTAAATTTTTTATACCATGAAGAACAACTGTTGCTGGTTTAAGTGGAGTTACTCTAATAGCAACCATTGGAGATCTTCCAGTAGTAGTATTAGTAAATATTAAAGCTCTTTCACTTGTAGAACCAATTAGTTGTAAAAACTCTGATCCTGACATTGAAATAATTGCTTTTATACTATCTATAACTGTATATCCAAATATGAGTTTTGATAATAAATATTTACAAGTAATTAAGTCACCATCTATTACTTCTATAAACTCTTTTAATGTAATTGGTGAAGAAAAATCCCTTAAATCTATTATTGCTTCAGTATATGATTTAGAAAAAAGTGAAAAACGCCCCATGACTCTAGCTCCTTTTTCTTCATCAATTTCTAAAAGAGCTTTAACAAAACGTTTTATGAACATAGCCCCAGGAGATTTCCTTCTTCCACCTTCATAATCACTTATTACAGAAGGAGAAATTCCAAGTTTTTCTGCAAGTTCTAATTGCGTTATTTCAAAAATTTCTCTCCAACGACGCATAGTACTTCCTGGAGAATCTGATATGATAATTTCTCCAATAATTCTTTTCATTAAGTAATCTTTTATGGATTCCAAAAATATTTAACCTCACTATTATGATCTTCAATTAAGAATATAAAAATCTAGTATTTAAAAGCTAGAATTATTTGGGGCTGTAGGCTAGCTTGGTCTAGACTGCGAGGCTCGGGTCCTCGTGACCCCGGTTCAAATCCGGGCAGCCCCATCATGGTATTATTGATTTTAAAATAAATGATTCCAATGTTTGAAATTTAATGGAAAAATAACTCGTATAGAAAACTTTATCGTCTCAAAAAGTTGATTAATTAGAAGAATTAAAATTTATACATCATAAATTTTAAATTTTATTAAAAAATAAACTTAAAGAGGAAAGAAAAATGAATAAAGTTTTATTTTTGACGGTTTTTATTTTATCTTTATTGCTTTTTGCAGCTTTAAGTCCTGAGGTAAAAGGTCAAAAAAGAGAGGGCTATAGAATTTTTCCAAGAGAGGTTGCTCATTGGTTTGGATGGTTAGGTTTTATATTTTTTACAATTTCCACTTTTTACTCAGCTTTAAAAAGGATATTTCCAAAAGGTATTAAATCTTGGCTTATGATTCATTGTATAACAGGAATTTTCTCCATAGTAATCACTATTATTCATATAATTAATAGAATACAAGTCCTCAGACTAGGAGATTTAGTTAGTTTTTTAGCTTTCCTCCTTATGGTTGTAATAGTCATAACAGGAATATTAGGACGATTTGTAAAAGTCAAAAGTCATTGGAAAATACTTCATATACCATTGACTGTAATTTTCTATTTCATATTAGTCTTTCACATCCTTGAAAAAATTAACTTATTATGGTAAAGTGTAATTATGTTGTTTATTTTAGTATCTTAATAGAAGTGATAAACAGAATAACATTTTTATTTAGTATTAATTATTTATCCTCTACTTTATATCGTAACGCTAGCATAATATTTTATTTCAATTATTATTCCATAGTTTCTATTTTTTAGTTCAGAAGATTATGTTCTTATCAAGTAATTATCTCTATTACTGAAAATAACCAGGAATGATATTATCTCAATTTTTTCAAGAAGAACCATTTTTATTGAAGTAAATTAATATTTAGATTTCATTATTTTTCGTAACTTCAGTTTCTAATTTTTCTATTCCATCAATTGATATCAATTAGCATTATTTGAAAGGGACTAAGAAGATTAATGCTAAATTAGAAAAGTATTATTTTGGTTTAATATAATCCGTTAATTAGTAAATATTCATTAATCTATTTCTATGTAAATATGGAGAATTCAATAATAATTATTTATTTTTTAATTTTGAAATGATGCTTTTTAATAAAATTTATTCAATTAATTGAACAGACGATGCTTTAAATGCTATGAATACTTTATTACCAACTTTTAAGTTCATTTCATCAAATGATTTTCTTGTTATTTGGACAAAAAAATCTCTATTGCAATTTACTTTAACTTTTATTAATGATCCCATATCTATGATTTGTATAATTTTACCTTCAAAGAAATTTCTTGCACTTGAAATAATTGGATTTAAGGAAAGAATTATATCCTCGGGAGGAATAAAGATGATAACATCACCTTCTCTTTCAAAAGCTGCTTCTATTTGCAATCCACCTATGTCTATTATAGAAGTTCCATATGATGAAATCTTAGAAAAACCGTGAAAAATATTTTCCATTCTAATAAAAGGAAATATTTTTGATTTTTCAAAAAGTTCATTAAAACTACCAATTTTTTCTATTTTTCCCATTTTTAATATTGCAATATTATTTGCAAGTTTTTCAGCCTGAAATACATTATGAGTGGCCATTATGATTGTAGTATTCTTTTCTCTATTTATCTTTAATAAAACTTCTTCGATTATTGATGTATTTCTTGGATCTAAGTGAGAAGTTGGTTCATCTAAAAGTAATAAAGCAGGTTCATAAACTAATGTTTGAGCTAAAGCTACTCTTTGAGCTTCTCCACCAGATAAACTCAATGCATTTTTATCTTTTAATTCATTTATTCTTAAAAGTTCTAATATTTCCCTTACTCTATTTTTAATATATATTCTATCAAAACCTCTTATTTTTAATGGATAAGAAACATTTTCAAAAACAGACATATTAAAAAGAATTGGTTGTTGAAATATAAAACCAATTTTTCTTCTAAATTGAATATTATCTTTTTTGAAATCTATAATTTCTCCATTAAATATAATCGAGCCGCTTGTTGGATTTTCCAATAATCCAATTATTTTTAATAAAGTAGTTTTTCCAGATCCACTAGGTCCTAATATAGTAAAGAATTCCCCTTTTCTAACTTTAAAGCTAATTTTATCTAATACTATCAATCCTGAAAATTCTTTTGATATCTCCTTAACTTCTACATCAATCATTTACTTTTCATCCCTCTTAACTGTATTATAGTAAGAGATAGATTAATGATAAAAGCAATTGTAAGAAGAATAGCTCCAAGTGTTAATGCCATGCTAAAATTACCTAATTCTGTTTCCACAACAATTGCAGTAGTTAATGTACGAGTTAACCATCTTATATTTCCTCCAGTTATGATTATTCCTCCAACTTCAGAAATGGCTGCACCAAATGCTGTTATTATAGCAGTTAGAATTCCTATCTTAGTTTCTCTTAATATTAAAAACATTGTTTGTAATTGAGAAGCACCAAGAGAAAGAGCTCTTTCCTTTATGGTTTTTTCAATACTACTAACTGATGACATTGTTATTCCAATTATAATTGGAATAACTTCAATAAGTTGTGTTATTATCATAGCACTTGGAGTATATAATAAATTAAGCCAGCCAAAAGGACCAGTAGGTGCCAATGCTAAATATACAACAAGACCAACTACTACAGGTGGCAATCCCATAAATGTATTTACTATACTTTTTACCATAATATTAAAAAAACGAATAAATGCAAATTTTCCTCTAAATTCTTTCATACCAAGATATGTGCCTATAGGTATTCCTATTAATGCTCCTATAATAACTGAAGTTCCTGAAACTCTTAAAGATAATAATGTTATATTTAAAATTTCATCCATTTTTTAACCTCCAAAATTTTCATACCAAGTAATTTCTTCTTCTTGATTATAATAACCTAATTTATGAGCTATTTCTAAATTTCTTGCAAAGGGAATAAATAATGATTGATTATTCTTTTTATAAGATTCTATGAGATTTTGACCTTCTTCAGAAGAAAGCCATTTAACTAATAAAATTGCTCCTTTATAATTTCTATTTGGAAATTTTTCAGGATTTACAAGTATACAAGAATAAGGATTTATTAAATCAATATCATTTTCAACTAAAATTTTTAAATTATTTAATTCATATGATAACCAAGTAGCCCTATCTGTAATTGTATAAGCTTTTTTATCATTTGCCATTCTCAAGACTGTACCCATATCTGCACCAGTTTCTAAATACCAATTATTTCCTGTAGGATTGATTCCTAATTTTTTCCATATACTCATTTCTAAAACATGTGTACCTGATTTATCAGCTCTAGAGATAAAAATAGCATTTCCTTTAGAACCTTCAATCATAATTCTTCTAAATGCTTCAGTAACATTGTTAAGATTTGTTATATTTGCTGGATCTTCTATCGGACCTACAATTATAAAATCATTGTACATAATCCCTATTCTATGAACACCATAAGAAGAATTTAAAAAATCAATTTCAAGATCTTTTGAATGAACTATTATTAAATCAAC